>SXZD01000202.1 GCA_005788065.1 Burkholderiales bacterium | reverse complement strand
CAGTAAGCGAGGCGGTTTTTGTCATTGTTGACGACCCAAAGTCGATTTTGGACGAAGAGTAGTTGAAAAATTTGGTGCTGAGATTTTTCATGGATTTTGATGCACTCCAATCGCGGTCAGCGTGAATTGTTCAGTGCTTCCCTAGGACTATTGTATTTGAAAGCCTGCCAAGCCGTGAGCACCTCTGACTATCCGGACCGACACGCCCACCCGCTGTCTGTCGGCCACTTACCCTTTGCGCGCGTGGCATTGGCATTCCTGTTATCAGTCGCACTGGGCGCCTGCTCCACACCGGGTGGGCGCACTGCGGCCAACGCATCCGGGCAAGGTGCAAAACCGGCTGCCGCCGCGGCAGGTTCCGGTAGCAGCAACGCATCCGTACCCGACCTCCCGCTGGTCAACCTTGACTCTGCCACGTTGTTCCAGTTGATGGCTGCCGACATCGCAGCCCAACGGGGTCAGCCTGCTACCGCGTATGCGACCTACATGTCCTTGGCCATCAAGACAGCGGATCCCCGTCTGGCCCGCCGGGCGCTCGAAGTGGCACTGCGCGAACAGAACACTGACAGCGCGCTTGAAAGCGCGCGCCTGTGGAACCGACTGGCTCCCAAAGATGCTCAGGCCAACCAAAGCCTGACCGTTCTGCTCGTCAGCCGTGGCCTGATCGACGAGGCCAGACCACGACTGGCTGAGCGTTTCAAGGCAGACCGCACAGCGTGGTTTGCAGCCAAAAAAGCCGGGGCGGAGCTGCCCGAAGACACACCCTGGGAACAGGCACAGCGCAGCATCATCCGGGCGCCCAACAAATTTGAGGCCTATCAACTACTGGTTGACCTGTTTGCTGACGATGCCAAGGAAACGGGGGCCCTGCGGGTGCTGGCAGCACAGGCGCATTTTGCAGGTGCACACCAGATGGCGGTTGAACATGCCCGCGCACTGCTCAAAGCGGAACCGTCCTCCGTCCACGCCCTGCTGCTCGCCCAGTATCAGCAGAGCCTGCCGGACGGCGGACAGCAGAGCCTGCAGACGCTCGAGTCATTCTTGACCAAAAACCCGGGCAACACCGACGTCGCCGGCGCACTGGCCAGGCTTTACACCCTGGATCAGCAATGGGACAAGGCACGCGCGCTGTTCGAACCCCTGTTGCTCAAGGAGCCGGACAACACCGAAATACTGTACGTTCTGACCGGGCTTGCCATCCAGCAAAATGACCGGGCTGGCGCACGCCGCTTTCTGCAGCAGTACATGAACAAAACCGCAGATGGCGACGAACGCGATCTGACTGCCGTGCTGCTGTCGCTGGCCCAAATGGCCGAAGAAGACAAAGATCTGCCTGATGCCATCGTCTGGCTGGACAAGGTTCGCAACCCGGTAGCAGACGCAACCGTTCGCACCCGCAAGGCACAGATCCTGGCCAAGCAGGGACACGTGGAAGACGCGCTCAAGCTGCTGAAGAAGCCTGAAGGCACAGCCTCGGACAACGACAAGCTGCAGATCATCCTGACACAGGCGCAGATCCTGCGCGAGGCAGAGCGGCTCGCACCCGCAGCCAGCCTGTTGGCCAACGCGCTGACCGAAATGCCAGATCAGCCCGACCTGCTGTACGAAGATGCCATGCTGGCCGAAAAGCAGCAGCAGATGGAGCGGGTCGAACGCAATCTGCGCAAGGTCATTGCCCTGCGACCTGACAATCCTCATGCCTACAATGCACTCGGCTATTCGTTTGCAGACCGCAATATCCGACTGGACGAAGCCCGCACCCTGATCGACCGTGCCACTGAGCTCGCCCCCAACGACGCCTACATCATGGACTCGCTGGGTTGGGTACTGTTCCGGCAGGGACAGACCAAAGAGGCCTTGAAGGTCCTGCGCAAGGCCTATTCCATCAAGGCGGATCCTGAAATTGCCATCCACCTGGGCGAAGTGCTCTGGACAACGGGCGACACTGACGAGGCACGTAAACTGCTCTCCACCGTCAAGGATAACGCCGGCACAGCGCAAATTTTGCGCGATGCGCTCAGCCGTCTCGGAATTTCGGGGCTGTAAGGGGCGCAATGCCTGACCTTTCATCCAGAGCGTTAACAGCGCTGTCAATCGCTTGCATCGTTGCGCTGGCCGGATGCGCCACCGCGCCCAAGCCTTCGCTGGTCAGCATCGACTGCACCAACGCGGAATCACGCTGTCACGAGGGCCGGTTCGGACTGAGCTACCGCATCACGCGCAAGGACGGCGTTTTTGAAGATGCCGTCAATGGCACCTGGCGCTGGGAAAGCCTGCCGCAGGCCAGCGTGCCCGTGGCCCGTCTGGATCTGTCCACCGTACTGGGTACGCGTCTGGCCTCTGTAGAACAAACCCGCCGCTATCTGCTGCTGACAGACAACAGCGGAAAACAATACATGGCACGGGATTGGGATGACCTGTTCCAGACCCTGTTCGAGCTGAAACTGCCCGGTGAAGCGATTGCTGAATGGATGAATGCCGGGGCTCGGCCCACCGCTGCGCCTCTCATCGCGCTCCCGGGTTGGGAGGCGCAAATGACTGCCCGTCGATTGCGGTTGTCCTGGCAACAGCAAGACGACCGCATCCGCATCGACCTCATACCTGACACAGGGGTCGGACCATGACAGTACAGAATCTGCCAGACACATTGCACTTGCGGGTTCCGGCCAAAATCAATCTTTTCCTGCATGTCACCGGTCGACGCACCGACGGATACCACCTGCTCGAGAGTATTTTTTGTCCCGTGGATCTGTATGACGATCTGCGTATCCATCTCAGCGCCCCAACCGGTGTCCGACTGACCGGCGGCGTGCCGGGGATCGATCCGCAGGACGACCTGACCGTAAGGGCTGCACAGGCATTCATGCAGGCAGCCCGCGCTGCCGGCGCCGTGTTCCCTGCCGTTGGCCATCTGGACTGCGGCATCGACCTGACACTGCTCAAGCGCATACCGGCCGGCGCCGGTATGGGAGGCGGAAGCGCGGATGCGGCCTTCACCTTGATGGGGCTCAATCACCTGGCAGGCAGCCCGCTGTCCGACCCGGAACTGGCCGCCATGGCCGTCAAACTGGGCGCTGATGTGCCGTTCTTCCTTTCGGGGCACCCTGCTTTTGTCAGCGGTATTGGCGAGATTCTTGAGCCCATCGACATCCCCCGCCTGCCGGTGGTCATCATCAAGCCACCGACCCATCTACCCACCGCACGCATTTTTACCGATCCGGATTTGACACGGAACGCCAGTGGCGTCAAAATATCGGTCTTTGGTTTTTCTGATGCACAGCAACTGCTTGCGTACGTATCAGAACACACCACCAACCAGCTGCAGGTTGTAGCTCAACGGCACTGTCCAGACATCGTTCAGGCAGTTAGCCTGTTTGAAAACCTGCAAACCGCCCTGCAAGCCCAATGGGTTCGCATGACCGGCTCGGGTAGCGCTGTGTTTGGTGTGTTCAAAGATGTAGCGACAGCTCGTTCAGCAGCAGAAGCGCTGGCCAGTCAGTTGTCGAATTGTGTGACACATCGCTTGCATGCGACGTCACCGGCAGCAGACAGTCAGGACTCAGGGTCATCCTGGTTCGTTTGGCATGGTTCTACTTTGCCTTCAGCCAGCCTGAAAGACCAAATGGTGTAGTGCCTTTTTGTAGCGGCCCAGGCCACAGCAAATTGTTGCGTTGCAGCCCAAGTTTATTGGGGAGTCGCCAAGTCGGTTAAGGCTCCGGATTTTGATTCCGGCATTCGAGGGTTCGAATCCTTCCTCCCCAGCCCACACCACAGGGGTCAGACCCGCGTCTGACCCCTGTTTTTTGCAGCAGTCGTTCTTTGCGTCACGTCCTTTCGCGTCGAGGCCCGCCGTGTCACATGATGGTTTGATGTTATTTACGGGAAATGCCAACCCCGAACTGGCCGCAGCGGTGGCAAAGGGCTTGGGTATTTCACTTGGCAAGGCCAATGTCACCAAGTTTTCCGATGGCGAAATCAGCGTCGAGATCAACGAAAACGTCCGCGGCAAAGACGTGTTCGTTCTGCAGTCCACCTGCGAGCCGACCATAGACAACCTGATGGAAGTCATGCTGATGATAGACGCGCTCAAGCGCGCATCAGCCGGACGCATCTCTGCTGCCATTCCTTACTTCGGTTATGCCCGCCAAGACCGCCGCGTGCGCTCATCTCGCGTGGCCATTTCAGCCAAGGTGGTGGCCAACATGTTGCAGGTCGTCGGGGTGGACCGCATCCTGACCATGGACCTGCACGCTGACCCGCTCCAGGGCTTCTTCGACAT
>SXZD01000201.1 GCA_005788065.1 Burkholderiales bacterium | reverse complement strand
GCTGCGGGAAACTCAGGCTGTGAACATGGACTGACAGTGAGCTCAGGCTGACGATGCGCGCGGGATGACAGCGGACGCAGGCTGATGCTGCTTTTTGAAATAGGTGCATGCCTGTGTGGCATGCACGCATTGCTCACGTCTTGACCATCTGAGCCACCGAGCCAGACGTGAGCACACATCAGTTGATGGTGATCAGCTTTCCACCACCATTGCTGACCTTGGCCAGCACCAGCTTGAGCACACCGTTCTCGTAAGAGGCGTTGCACTTGGTCGGATCCACATTGGTGGGCAATTGCAAACCGCGCGACACTGCACCGTAAAAACGCTCGCTGCAGAACACGCGCTCGCTTGGCGCGGTTTCGCTTGAACGCTTCACTTCAGCGGAAATAGACAGAAAATTACCATCGACGTTGATGCGAATATCCTCTTTGCGCACACCTGGGATTTCCGCCTCGATCGTGTAGGACTGCAGATCTTCCTTCACTTCCACAGGAATGTCGTCAGCCATCAGCTTGTTGAAAAACGGACGCAGCAGCAGGCTGGGCGATGTGAGGTCGTTGAAGAATTCATTGATACCGCTTGAACCGATACGGGTCATTTGTGTCATGTTGCACCTGTGCAGTGTATGGGTTGAAAAAAACGTCAGTGACGCCGAAAGATTTAAACCCGTCTGCGTGCTGAAGTCTGTCTCGATGCGCACCGACAATGCAGTCCCAAACTGCGATGCTGTTGGCGTTCATCCACTCCGAGAGGTAAGACCTCTTCTCCCCGACATGACTACCTTTTATATTTTCATGCAGTGGGTCTGACCCGCATGGTTGCTCATCATCATGGCCAGTGCCATTTCCGTGGGCATGATGCTCACCGTGCTGTCAGTCCTGCACAATTGGCTGGCAGACCAGTTTTTCATCATCGATGATGCGGGTCAGGACGATGAACTCAAGCGCGAGGTCTTCGACATCCCCGTCACCTTTCAATCATCAGAAGCCATCTGAGGAGCAGCGAAGATGAACAATTTGGGAAGCACGCATCTGAAGGCCGGCGTGATGCTGGGCTTGGTTCTGGGCTGCATGCATGCCATCTGGTCTGCATTGGTGGCCACAGGGTGGGGGCAAGCTGTGATGGACTTCCTATTCTGGCTACACATGATCAGCCCCGCCTGGAAAGTTCAACCCTTTGAACCGACCATCGCCCTGTTTCTGATTCTGGCAACGGCTACAATAGGATTTGTGACCGGATGCCTGGCCTCTGTTTTCTGGGGCTTAATGTCGCCGGCACGGTAACGATCAGATCAGGCATCGAATCAGGTACAAGACAACAGGCCTGTATTGTCGGCCTGACCTTTTTTCATGACGCAGCAGAACCGGGAACCGCGATGGACGACAGAACGCAGGCTTCAATGCCACAGCAGGCAAGCAAAGACGAGATGTTCGTCCATACAATCCGGGCGCTGGGTATCCTCATCAGCGGTACGGGCTATGAACATGCCGAGAAAGCAGAGTTGTTCAATACGCTGGCCAATAACGTCATTTCGCTGACAGACAACCCGACATACTATCTGGGTGTATTTCAGGAGATGGTGGGACAACCCAAGCCGCTGGACTCGGCGCATCTGAATTAAAAGTTTTCGCACCCTCTGGCGAACAAGGAGCACGCTGGCTTGCAGCGGGTTCTCAGGCCTGCACGGCGTATGCCTGGATGGTCACCCCCGACACGTTGTAATGGCGCTGCTCCATCTTCCAGGGGTGCTCCTTCCCCAAGTCGACTGCTGCATTCGTTGAGATGAGAACCTCATCTTTTTCGGCCAGATCTTCTCCCAGTTTAGCTGCGATGTTCACGGCATCACCAAACAGGTCTTTTCCCGGAATCAACAGAATCTTGCCCTTGTCGATACCGATGGATACGTAAATATCGCGGGAATCGTCGGTGATTTCATTGCCTTTTGCAAAAGCGGCCTTGATCTCAAATGCGGCTTTCACGGCCTCAGCGGTCGATGCAAAGGTAGCAAAGAGATTGTCGGCATCGTATTTGATGTTCTGCCCACCATTGTTCTGCACGATGGGCAAGGTAACCTGTTGCATGCGGCGCACCATGGACAGGAAATGCACCAGACCGTAGCGCCGGGTGAGCCTTGAAAACCCACTCATATCCAGCACAAAAACGGCCCGTTCAACCCCGAAGTTGCTCCACACCACCTGCTCAATGGCTGGCAATTCTTCCTGTGGGGCGGTGAGATAGTGATCAAGAAGCGCATTGAGTCGGTGCATGATGGCTACCCTTTTGGGAAACGACATGCCGCCATTTTGGCGCAAACACGCTTCATCCGGTAGTGTGGTCAAGCAAGGCTTGATCAACCCTGCTCGACTTGCGCTTCTTCTTTTTTCACCGGCTTGATCAGGTCTTCACGAGTCACACCCAACCAGATGACGATGGGGCTGGCCACCAGCACCGATGAGTAGATACCGAAGCAGATGCCGATGGTCAGTGCCAGCGCAAAGTAATGCAGCGCGGGACCGCCGAAAATCAGCATGGAGGTGACCATCAATTGCGTTGAACCGTGGGTGATGATGGTGCGCGAAATGGTGCTGGTAATGGCACGGTTGACGACCTCGGCAACCGTGAGGCTTCGCACCTTGCGGAACACTTCGCGGATTCGGTCGAACACCACCACCGATTCGTTGACCGAATAGCCCAGCACAGCCAGAACAGCGGCCAGCACAGAGAGCGAAAACTCCCACTGGAAGAAAGCGAAGAACCCCAGAATGATGATGACGTCGTGCAGGTTGGCGATAATGGCCGCGACCGCAAACTTCCACTCGAAGCGGAAGGCCAGATAAATCATGATGCCAATGATCACCAGACCCAGCGCAATGGCGCCATCGTTGGCCAACTCCTTGCCCACCTGCGGGCCGATGAACTCCACCCGCTTGACCTGCATGCCCGGTCCGCCCGCTTTCAGGGCCTGGTCGCCCAGCTTGAGCATGTCGAGCTTGCCGTCGGTCACCAGTGAAGGCAAGGCTGCGTCTTTGACAGCCAGACGAACCATCACGTCGCGCGATGTACCGAAGTTCTGCACCTGTGGCTCTGTGACGCCGATTTGCTGCAGGGCACCTCGGACTTTTTCAAGGTCGGCGGCCTGTTCGTACTGAGCCTCCACCACCACACCGCCGGTGAATTCAATGCTGAAATTCAGACCCTTGGTGACCAGAAAAAACACCGCTGCCAGAAACGTCACAAACGAAATGACGTTGAACAGCACAGCCCGTTTCATGAAGTCGATGTCGCGACTGATCCTGAAAAATTCCATGATTCAAGCTCCGCTTTATTTCTTGCCAGTCACCGCTTCAGGCACCCAGACCTGACCGATGGAAACCGAAGACAATTTTTTCTGGCGGCCATACCAGAGATTGACCGCTGCGCGCGACACCACCACCGATGAGAAAATGGACGTGAGAATACCCAGACAGTGCACCACGGCAAAACCGCGCACAGCACCCGAACCGAAAATGAGCAATGCCAGACCGGCAATCAGCGTGGTGATGTTGGAGTCCAGAATGGTGGCCCATGCACGGTCGTAGCCTGCGAAAATGGCAGCCTGTGGATTGACCCCCGCACGCAGTTCTTCGCGTACCCGTTCATTGATGAGCACGTTGGCGTCAATCGCCATACCCAGCGTCAGCGCAATAGCGGCAAAACCGGGCAACGTGAGGGTGGCCTGCAGCAGCGACAGCAAGGCCACCAGCATCAGCAGGTTAACGGCCAGCGCAAACACCGAGAAAATGCCGAACAGGGCGTAGTACACCACCATGAAGCACGACAGGGCAATGAAACCGTACAGCGTCGAATTGAAACCCTTGGCAATGTTTTCTGCGCCCAGGCTCGGACCAATGGTGCGGTCCTCGATGATTTCCATGGGCGCTGCCAGCGAACCGGCGCGCAACAACAGCGCAGTATCCGCTGCCTCGACGGTACTCATGCGACCGGAAATCTGCACACGACCACCGCCGATTTCGCTGCGAATGACCGGCGCCGTTACAACCTCTCCCTTGCCCTTTTCAATGAGCAGGATGGCCATGCGCTTGCCGATGCTCTCGCGCGTGATGTCGCGGAAGATGCGGGCACCTTTGGAGTCCAGTGTGAGGTGTACGGCCGGCTCGTTGGTCTGGGAATCGAAGCCCGCCTGTGCGTCGGTGAGGTTTTCGCCGGTCAGGATGACCTGCTTTTTCAGCAGCAGCGGTGAACCACCGCGCTCGTTGTATTTTTCAAGCCCGAAAGGCACGACACCAGAGATGAGTGCGGCAGTGGCTTCGGGCCCGTCATCGACCATGCGCACTTCGAGCGTGGCGGTACGGCCCAGAATGTCTTTGGCCTTGGCGGTGTCCTGCACGCCGGGCAACTGAACCACAATGCGGTCTGCACCCTGCTGCTGGATGACCGGTTCAGCCACACCCAGTTCGTTGATACGGTTGTGCAGTGTGGTGATGTTCTGCTTGAGCGCGTATTCCTGCGCTTTTTTCACGGCATCTGGCTTGAAGCGGGCGATGATGCGCTCGCCCTGACCGTCGGCATCCACCGTCAACTGCAGGTCGGGCAGGTTGGACGAAATCTCGGCACGCGCCTTGTCCAGTGTTTCTGCGTCGCGGAATCGTATCTCCAGCGCATCGTCCACACGGTTGAGGCTGGCCATGCGCAGCGACTTGTCGCGCAACAACTGACGAATGTCGCCCGACACACTTTCCAGTCGCTTGAGCGCAGCGGCTTTCATGTCCACCTGCAGCAGGAAGTGCACACCGCCCCGCAGGTCCAGACCCAGATACATGGGTAAGGCACGAATGGAGGTGAGCCATACCGGCGAGCGCGACAGCAGGTTGAGTGCCACGACATAACGGTCGTCGCCCGTTTCGGGATTCAGACCCTTTTGCAGCGCATCGCGGGCACGGATCTGGTCGTCTGTGGTGCGGAAACGCAGCTTGAAAGTACCGCCACCGGCATTGGCCTCGAAAAACATGGCATCGGATGACACACCCGCGGTGGTCAGCAGTGATTCGAGCTGCGGCTGAAAACCCGGATCCAGCTTGATGGTGGATTTGGCGCTGGAGACCTGGACGGCTGGCGCTTCACCAAAAAAGTTGGGCAAGGTATACAGGAATGCCCACAGCAGCACAAAGCCGACCAGCAGGTACTTCCACAAGGGGTAGCGGTTCATTGAAAGCTCGCTTCAGCTCAGATGGACTTGATGGTGCCCTTGGGCAATACCACCGCCACGGCGGCACGCTGCACCTGCACTTCCACCGGCTTGTCGCCCTGGGTGGCAATTTCCAGCGTGACGTAGCTGTCCGTCATCTTGCTGATGCGACCCAGCATGCCACCAGCTGCGATGACTTCATCGCCCTTCTGCAGGTTGTCCAGCAGGTTTTTGTGTTCTTTCTGCTTTTTGATCTGGGGACGGATCATGAGAAAGTACATGATCGCAAACATGAACAGCAGGGGCAGGAAACTCAGCAGACCGCTTTCGGGGCCGCCAGCGGCAGCGGTCTGGGCAAATGCGGGGGTGATCAGCACAATGACTCCGATGATATGAAACAGGATGCGTGACGCCAGTACCGGAGCGCGGACATGGCTGACAGCCCGTGTGGGAAACAGCACCTGAACGCATACCGGACGCGCCGCCGCAGTATACACTGAGGGGCAAACCTCTTCACCCAAGCCCTGCAGGACAAAGGACTTTTCACGTGAGCAACAGTACAGACACCCCCCTTGTGCAGACAGCCACCTTTGGCGGCGGCTGCTTCTGGTGCATCGAAACCGTTTTCAACCGCCTGAAGGGTGTCGAGTCGGCCATCTCGGGCTACAGCGGTGGCGACAACCCCAACCCCACCTATGAGCAGGTCTGCTCGGGTCGGTCAGGCCACGTGGAAGTGGTGCAGGTTCGTTTCGACCCGACCATCATTTCATTTGAAACGCTGCTGGACGTGCTGTTTACCATCCATGACCCGACCACGCTGAACCGTCAGGGCAACGACGTGGGCACTCAGTACCGCTCCGTCATTTTCTGGCACGACGAAGCGCAGAAACAGGCAGCGCAGACCTTTATCGACAGCATCGCAGGTCGTTTTTCACGCCCGATTGTCACGGCGCTGGAACCGCTGCGCAATTTTTATGCGGCTGAGGGCTATCACCAGCGATACTTTGAACACAGCCCCGGTCAGCCCTACTGCATGTTTGTGGTGGCACCCAAAGTGGAAAAAGCGGAGAGCTGTTTCGGCGCACTGATCAAGCCGGAATTCGGCGGTCATTGACATCCTCCCCGCCCTTTTGGCTATTCACCTCGCCGCGTACGCGGGAAGGACGGGGATTGCTGCTGCGCTTTAAGCGGCAAGCAGCCGGCGCACAGCCCATCCTGCCATGATCATGCCCATGCTGGCGGTGGTGGATACCAGCGAACCGTAGCCGGCGCAATTCAGGCCGGCAGACGTATCGCAGACATCGCCTCGCTTGACCGGCTCATCCGACCATACGCAAGTCACCCTCATGCGCTTGCCGGGATTGCGCTCAAAACCGTGCTCGCGGCGCAGGCGCTGCCGGATTTTGGAGAGCATGGGATCTTGCGCAGACTCGGACAGGTCGCTGCACCGAAGCCGCTCTGCCTCCCATTTGCCACCGGCGCTGCCCGCCATGATGAAGGGCAATTTGTGTTGCCGGGCAAACAGCGCCATGGCAATTTTGGCGGAGGACTGATCGCAGCAGTCCAGCAGCACGTCAGGCCCGGATGACCGCTCAGGCACGGTCAGCAAAGCGGCCATATTGTCCGCACTCAAAAAATCGTCGCGCACATCCACCCGGCACTGCGGCGCAAATGTGGCAATGCGCTGCTGCATGGCCAGGATCTTGGACTGCCCGAGCGTTTCATCTGTCGCGTGTATCTGGCGGTTGACGTTGGACACCGCCACGTGGTCCATATCGATCAGCACCAGATGCCCCACCCCGGTTCGTGCCAGCGCCTCTGCCGCCCACGAACCCACTCCCCCGATGCCCACCACACACACGCAGGCAGATGACAGACGCTCCAGCGCCCGCTCCCCACCCAGACGCCGGATGGCGCCAAAGCGCCGTTGCGCATCTGCAGAGCCGAGGCTGCCCGAACCGCCGTTCATTTCACCGGCAATGGTGTCATCGGCAGTCATGTCACCGCTGGTCAAGATCGGCCACCTCCACCTTCAACTGCACCTGATCCTCGCCCCGCTTCACGGTGAGCGTGGCGGTATTGCCCACGCCTGTGGCCTCCAGTGCGCGGGCCAGTTGACCCACCGTCTCCACTGCCCTGCCATCAACGGCCAAGATGATGTCACCCATCAGACCGCGTTCCAGATCGAATGGCCTCAAACCCGCACGCGCTGCAGGTCCGCCAGGCGCAACAGCCAACACCGCCACACCACGAACACCCAGACGCCCTGTAAGACTGCCGTCATCTGCCGCAATTCCGATACCGGCGCGCGGCACCCGACCTTTTTCAATCAGGCGCGGAACGATGTTGTTCACCAGGTCCACCGGGATGGCAAAACCCACGCCGGACGAACTGCCTGACTGCGACAGGATGGCCGTGTTCACACCGATCAGGCGCCCGGCGGAATCCAGCAGCGGACCACCCGAGTTACCCGGATTGATGGCTGCATCGGTCTGTATCACACCGGCCACTTCACGACCGTTGTCGGTTGGAAGGGTACGGTCCAGCGCGCTGACAATGCCCTGCGTCAGGGTCTTGCTCAACCCGAAGGGATTGCCGATGGCAAACACAAATTGACCAACGCGCAGGTCAGAGGAGGTTCCGATGGGGATGGGCCGAAGATTGTCCGGACGGCGCACCAACTGCACCACAGCCAGATCATAGGCACTGGCTGCACCGATGAGCCGGGCCAGGTAAATCTTTCCGTCATCCATCTGCACCTGGATGCTGGATGCACCGTTGACCACGTGCGCATTGGTGACGATGTGACCCTGTTCGTCCCACACAAAGCCGCTGCCTGCGCCCTCCTGCACGCGCCGCCGCAACAGCCCGCGCTCTACGCTTTCGGTAAACAGATAAACCACGGACGGTTTGGATGTTTCAAACAGGTCGATGACCGACTTTTCTGCGCTTGAAAGATCACCGCGCGGTGTGACAGTGCGGGGCGCTTCGGCCTGCGGTACCGGCAAGTTGCGAAACTGGATGAACTGCCCGTCAAACAGCAGATACACAGCCAGCAAGAGCAGCAGAACGGCAAGCAGCCCTTGGCGCATGTTGCCTTGCTGGGTTCGGCGGCGCATCAGGCGGTGGGGATACGACGGATGATTACGAAACATGGGGCGCGAAGTCAAAGACGGCTTTCAGACAAATGGAATCAAATCAATGGAGGAAGCGTCAGCCAGGTGCTGGATCTCAAACCTGTGGTGATGCATCGAAACCGAAACGCGTCGGCATGTCGGCACGCTGCACATTTTCGACCGACATGACGGATACGTCAGACGCGGTGGCAACGCCCTCATCACGCTGCACAAAGCCTGACGCAACACTTACATCGGTAGCTACCGGTGACACTTCAGCCACCGATTCATCATTGGCAGCCTGCGCCACCAACGACAGTGCGGGTACCAGCCGCCACTCACGCTGTGCGCACTGCTCGGCCGTGGGCAAGGTCCATGGAACGTCCAGCGTCCACAAACCGTCTTCATGCTCGCGCAGAAACGGCGTGATGCTTTCCATGTCGGTATCGCGCATCACACCCACACCTAGGGGAGTTACAAACAGGAACTGACCCTGCTCATCGAGCATGACATGCGTGGGGCGCGTGGCCACCCGCGTATGCGACAGCAGACACCATCCGCTGTCGGAGACGGGATGCAGGCTGAACACCCACGGCGTGTATTCCAGCGATACATAGACCTTCTGCGGACCATTCTGAAAAAACCAGCGGCCTCGTTCATCGACAGCATAATTGCGGTCGATGAAGCGGCGCATGTTGTTGTGTGTGATGCGCACGCCGGCCGGCACCTCACCGGTCAGCAACCAGTCGCCCCGCGCCGTGAGCCGCAACCAGCCGGCGATGGCAGGCACATTGGGCCAACGCGCCAATGCCTGTTGAACAATGTCATCCATGCCGGGTCTCCGAATGTCCGTGTGCAGTGTCATCATCAAACCATGCAAACACCCGCTCGGGCAAGAAACCCAGCTGCGCCGGAAATCCACCCGACTGCGGAAAGCCGACATGCCCTCCCTGCTCCGGAAAGAAGCACTGAACAAACGGCGAGAGTTCGTCCGGGGACGGCAGGTACTGACCCGGCATGAACGGGTCGTTGCGGGCATTGATCAGCAGTGTGGGCACTGCGATGTTTTTCAGCCATGGCTTGGATGCGCTGGTGCGCCAATACTGCACTGCACTGGTAAAGCCATGCAGCGGCGCGGTGACCAGTTCGTCGAAGTCGTAAAAGTCCCGACTTTTACGAACTTTATCCGCATCGGCGATACCGGGAAAGCGGCGGATTTTTTCCAGTGTCTTGGGAACCAGGGTCTTGAGGAACATGCGCGTGTAGATGCGATTGAAACCCTTGGACAGACTGCGTGCGCCGGCCTCCAGATCCAAAGGTGCGGAGATGGCCACCACGCTGCGCACCAGCGGCGCTGCAGCCTGAGCCTCTTCGCCCAGCCACTTGAGCATGGCATTGCCACCCAGGGACACACCGACCAGATACACCGGGCGTTGCCCATGCAACTGGCTGAAACGCCGCACGATCCAGTCGATCTCCCGTGAATCGCCCGAATGGTAGGCACGCGGCAAGCGGTTCAGCTCCCCCGAACAGCCCCGGAAATGCGGCACGGCCCCTAACCAGCCCCGCTCGATGCAGGTCTGCATCAGGTCGCGTGCATAGTGGCTTTGTGAACAGCTCTCCAGTCCGTGGAACATGACCAGCAGCGGCGCGTCCGGATACACATCGGGCTGCGTGAAATCCACATCGATGAAATCCTGACCGTCCGGCGTGTCCCAGCGTTCACGGCGGTACTGCACCTTCGGAGGTGGTGTCAGACGCGCCGTGACGATGGTCTGCAGATGACCGCCCGGCAACCACGCCGGCGGCTCATAGGGTGCAGCCCATCTGGCACGGGGGGATGTTTCAGTGGAGCGTCGGGGAGGAATCGTTTTCTTCGGCTTCATCGTTTTCGATGGCGGGACTGGCATGGTGCAGCACCATTTTCCAGCCTTGCGGGCCTTTCAGGTACACATTGGTGGCAGTGACCTCCACCACCTGCGGGTTGCGGCTGCTACTGATGAGCACCTGCTCAACCAGATTGTGGATGGCCACCATGACACCTTCGATGGCCTGCATGGCCACCGGACGGATGCGCAGCGGTCCATTGTCAAACAGTTCTTTCCAGGAAGCGCGGATACTCTCATGCCCCACGAGACGGGGACCACCGGGATGGATGCAGACAATCTGCTCGTCGTCTGCCCACAAGGCCATCAGCGCATCCAGGTCGCCTGCCTCCAGCGCATCGTAGAACGCCTGTTCAGTCTCCTGCGGTGAGGCATGCAGGATGGACGGTATCTTGGGCTTGGGCATGACGGGCTGTATCAGCGTAACGATTCAACGGGACAATCAACGGAAAACAACGGTCTTGTGACCGTTGAGCGATATGCGGTGTTCGCAGTGCCAGCGTACCGCGCGGGCCAGCACCTGACACTCCACATCCATGCCGAGCGCAGACAACTCCGCAACATTCATGGCATGGTCAGCACGGGCCACGTCCTGCTCGATGATGGGACCTTCGTCCAGATCGGGTGTGACGTAGTGTGCTGTGGCGCCGATCAGTTTCACACCCCGGTCATGCGC
>SXZD01000200.1 GCA_005788065.1 Burkholderiales bacterium | reverse complement strand
GGTTTCCGTTGCGGTTTTCTCGGTCTGTTGCACATGGAAATCGTGCAGGAACGACTTGAACGAGAATTCGACATGGATCTCATCACCACGGCACCGACCGTCGTGTATGAGGTCGTGCAACGCGACGGTACCGTGGTTCAAGTGGATAACCCCTCACGCATGCCAGACCCGAGCAAGATTGACGAGATCCGTGAACCCATCGTGACCGTCAACCTGTTCATGCCCCAAGAATATGTCGGGTCTGTCATCACGCTGTGCACCCAAAAGCGTGGCGTTCAGATCAACATGACCTACCACGGCCGTCAGGTGCTGCTCACCTACGAAATGCCGATGGCGGAAATCGTGCTCGACTTTTTCGACAAGCTCAAATCCGTCAGTCGCGGGTATGCATCCATGGACTACGAGTTCAAGGAGTACCGCAGCGCTGACGTGGTCAAGGTCGACATGCTGATCAACAGCGAAAAGGTGGATGCACTGTCCATCATCGTGCACCGTGGCAACTCGCAGTATCGCGGCCGCGAAGTGGCTGCCAAGATGCGTGAAATCATTCCGCGTCAGATGTTCGATGTCGCCATTCAGGCCGCCATCGGGTCAAACATCATCGCCCGCGAGAACGTCAAAGCCCTGCGTAAGAACGTGCTGGCCAAGTGCTCTGGCGGCGACATTTCCCGCAAGAAAAAACTGCTGGAGAAACAGAAGGCCGGTAAAAAGCGCATGAAGCAGGTTGGCAGTGTCGAGATCCCACAAGAAGCTTTCCTTGCCATTTTGCAGGTGGAAGACAAGTAAACATGGACTTTGCGCTCATCCTGTTTTTTCTGACGGCATTCACCGGTTTCTTTTATGCGCTGGACCTGATGGTGCTGCGCAAGCAGCGCCTGCAAAAGGCAATGCAGTCGCTGGCAGAGTTTGATTCCCGCTCAGCCTCCCTGGTTGCAGCCAGTGGTCAGGCCGCGCATGACGAAGCCAGACGCCGCCTGCAGGAAGAGCTTATGCGCCTGCCCATCTGGCTTGAATACACGGGTAACCTGTTTCCGGTCATCTGCATGGTGTTCGTGTTGCGCTCATTCCTGGTTGAGCCTTTCAAGATTCCATCGGCCTCGATGGTTCCCACGCTGGTTGCTGGCGACCTCATTCTGGTCAACAAGTACAACTACGGTATCCGGTTGCCGGTCCTCAATCGCAAGGTGATTGAGGTGGGCAGCCCGCAGCGCGGCGACGTGATGGTGTTCAAATACCCGGTAGACCCCAGCGTGGACTACATCAAACGGGTGATCGGCTTGCCCGGGGACGTGGTGGAATACCGTGACAAGGTGCTGAGCATCAACGGGCAGCCCGTACCCACCACCGCCATGCCGGACTATTTCGATGCCGAGCGTGTGGTCTACAACAAGCAGTATTCACACACGCTGGACAACATGACCTTCCGTACGGTTGTGGAGGAACATCGCTCGCCCTACGTACTGGGTGCCATGCCGTTTCCCTACCGCGACCAGTGCGAGTATTCATCCGCGGGTGTGCGGTGTACGGTACCGGTGGGACACTATTTCATGATGGGCGATAACCGCGACAACTCCAGCGACAGCCGTGTGTGGGGTTTTGTGCCCGACAGCTATATCGTGGGTCGCGCGTTTTTCATCTGGATGAATTTCTCGCAGCCTGGCCGTATCGGCTTTCTGCACTGACGTGGCAGCGGAAAGACCATTCCCACATGGCCGACGGTTCGCGACTTGCCACTCTCCAGCAGCACTTGGGGTATGTTTTTACGGAAACGGCCCTGTTGCACAAGGCGCTGACCCATCGCAGCTTTGCCAGCCAGCACAATGAACGTCTCGAATTTCTCGGCGATGGATTGTTGAATCTGGTAGCCGCGCACATGCTGTTCGAGCATTATCCGCAGGCCGACGAGGGACAACTGTCACGTATGCGCTCGCATCTGGTGCGGCAGGACTGCCTTGCACGGTTGGGCGAACAACTTGAACTCGCAGACCTCATCCGCTTGGGCGAGGGCGAGCGACGCAGTGGTGGTGCTCAACGTCCGAGTCTGGTTGCTGACGTGGTTGAAGCGCTTTTCGGGGCCATCTATCTGGAGGGTGGTTTTGAAGCAGGGCAGGCAGCCATCCGCAAACTGTTGGCGCCTGTGATTGCGCGCAGCAGCGAAGAGGCGCTGGGCAAGGACGCCAAAACGCGTCTGCAGGAATGGCTGCAGGGACGTCACAAGGCATTGCCGCAGTACAGCGTGCTGCGGGAAGGCGGAAACAGCAGCACACCAGACTTCATCGTGGAATGCCGCATTGCGGATCCGGCGGTATGCACACGGGGAGAGGGGGCTTCGCGGCGTCTGGCTGAACAACAGGCCGCACAGGCCGCACTGAACGCAATTGAGGGCAAGCGCCCGTCCAAGCCACTTGAAAAGGGTTCACACGCATGAAACGCTGCGGCATGATCGCCGTCATCGGCCGACCCAATGTGGGCAAGTCAACGCTCATGAACGCCCTGATCGGCGAGCATGTATCCATCACATCGGCCAAGCCGCAAACCACACGTCATCGGGTCATGGGTGTCTACACCCGGGAAGAATGCGATGTTCCCACCCAGTATATTTTTGTCGACACACCGGGTTTTCAGACAAAATTTTCCAATGCGCTCAACCGCAGCATGAACAAGACGGTGACATCCACAACGGGCGATGTGGATCTTGTCCTGTTGGTGCTGGAGGCTGGAAAACTGTCTGCAGCAGATCAGGCTGTCATCAAATTATTGCCATCTGGCGTACCCTGTGTGGCCGTGGTCAACAAGCTTGACCGGCTAGACAACAAAGGCGAGGTACTTCCGTTTTTGCAGAAGGTGATGGACGCGCATCCGTTTGCGGAAGTCGTACCCGTCAGCGCACAGACCCGAGCCAATTTGGATCGTCTTCTCGATGTAGCGAGCGGCTATCTGCCCGAGCAGGATTTTATCTACGAACCGGACATGCTCACCGACAGGCCCGAGCGCTTTCTGGCTGCTGAACGCATACGCGAGAAAGTGTTCAGGTTGGTCGGCGATGAACTGCCCTATACCTGCACCGTGACGATCGACAAGTTTGAGACCGAAGGAGCACTGCGCAGGATTTTTGCGTCCATTCTGGTGGACCGTGACAATCACAAGGCCATGATCATCGGCAAGGGTGGCAGCAAACTCAAGCGCATCTCGACCGAAGCCCGGCAGGACATGGAGCGCCTCTTCGGCGGCCCGGTCTATCTCGAAACCTTCGTGAAAGTTCGCAGCGGATGGGCTGATGATGCAGGCCTCTTGAGAAGCCTCGGTTACGACTGAAACGTCAGATGGTCAGAGCATCCCAACAACCCGCCTATGTGCTGCATTCGCTGGCTTACCGCGAAACCAGTCTGGTGGTGGAGTTGTGGACGCGCGAGTTGGGCAAGATCAGTGTGTTGGCAAAAGGCGCACGGAGGCCGCACTCTGCGTTGCGTACGGTGCTGCTGGGTTTTCAGCCTCTGCTGGTCAGTGTCAGCGGAAGAGGGGATGTCAAAACGCTGACGGCAGCCGAGTGGGTGGGCGGGCATCTGCCTCCGGACGGAGAGGCGCTGTTTTCTGCCTACTATCTGAACGAGTTGTTGATGCGCGGCCTGCTTCGCGACGACCCGCATCCGCAACTCTTTGATGCGTATGCGCTGGCAATGGCCCGACTGGCTGCCGGTCTGCCGGTGGCGCCGACGGTGCGGCAATTTGAATTGTGTGTGCTGTCTGAACTGGGCTACGGGCTCTCAGATCATGACTCAGGCCTGCTGCGGGGCCTTCCGGACGGCGATACACTCATGAGTGATGAACAGGCGCTGCAACTGCGGCCACTGACCCGTGAACGTCTGAGCGAATGTACGGGTTGGCAGCCGCTGATGACCCGTCTGTGGATGGAGCAACTGAAAAAATGAGCGAAACAATCGAACTGGGCGTGAACATTGATCACATCGCCACCGTGCGCCAAGCGCGACGTGGCCATGATCCTGATCCGCTTCGCGCTGCCTTGCTGGCGGTGCAGGCTGGCGCAGATGCCATTACGCTGCACGTACGGGAAGACCGTCGGCACATGCAGGACGATGATGTGCGGCGCATACGCCCGGTCATCGGTGTTCGCATGAATTTCGAATGCGCGGTGGCGGAGGACATCCTGAAACTGGTGGAAGAGATTCGCCCGCAGGATGTATGTCTCGTTCCGGAGCGCAGGCAAGAGGTCACCACCGAAGGCGGTCTGGATGTCGTCGGCAGTTTTGACCGGGTACGCGATGCCACGGTGAGATTGGCCGAACAGGGCATGCGCGTGTCGCTTTTCATTGATCCGGATGCAGCGCAGGTGGAAGCTGCTGCGCGGGCTGGCGCACCCGCCATTGAACTGCACACGGGCCGCTATGCCGAACTGAAAGATCCCTCAGCCATTCAGGCCGAACTGCGGCGCGTAGCGCATGCCGTTGAAATCGGTAAGAAAGCTGGACTGCGGGTGAACGCCGGACATGGATTGAATTTCGATAACGTGGCTGCGATTGCGGCCATGACCGATATCTCCGAATTGAACATCGGTCATGCGCTGGTCGCCGAGGCGCTATTCATCGGTTGGGAAAACGCCATCCGCGACATGAAGGGCCGCATGATCAAGGCACGTCTGGCCGCCCTGCGGGGTCACGGTTGATTACGGATACACGGGGACGGATGTGATACACGGCACCGGTATCGACCTTCTGGACATGCAACGCATCGCAGCGAGCCTCAAACAGCATGGCGACAGGCTGGCGCTGCGCGTGCTGCATCCCTCCGAGTTTGAAGTATATGAGCAACGGGGCGGGGCGCAGAGCGTGCGTGGCCAGCGCTATGTGGCATCGCGTTTTGCGGCAAAAGAAGCGTTTGCCAAAGCATGGGGTACCGGCATTGGCGAGAAAGTGGGTTTTCAGGGGTTGAGCATCTTGAACAACGAAGCAGGGGCCCCTGTCATCGTGTGTCACGGATCACTTGCAGCCGCCATGACAAGCGCTGGCTTGAAGGCGTGGATATCGATTTCAGACGAGGGTGATCTTGTGATTGCGCAAGTCATCATCGAAGCACTCTGATGCTGCGGGCGTGATTGTGCCGCAGCAAAGCATCTGAGCTGAAACGGATGTCTGAACGCGGCTGTACTACGCCGCACTGATAGAATACGCACACTTGAGAACAACAGGACACTGGCATGAAGCACATGGGCTTGGGACCACTGATCATCGGCATCGAAACCACCACACTGACTGCAGATGACCGACAGCGACTGCTCAGCCCCAGCGTGGGCGGTGTCATCCTGTTCACGCGTAATTTCGAATCGACCACACAACTGAGCAAACTGTGTGATGACATCCACAGCCTGCGCAGCACCGTGCTGCCGATTTTTGTAGATCATGAGGGCGGTCGCGTGCAGCGCTTCCGCGAGGGCTTTACTCACATACCGGCCATGCGCACACTGGCTAAGGCGTTTTCCGCTGACAGACTGCAGGGACTGAAGACAGCGCGCGCCTGCGGTTATGTGCTGGCTGCAGAGCTGCGCGCCTGCGGTGTGGACGTCAGCTTCACGCCGGTATTGGACATCGATTATGGTCGCAGCGAAGTCATTGGTGACCGCGCGCTGGGCGCGGATGCCGATACGGTGACACAACTGGCGGGAGCCCTCATGCATGGCATGCAGATGGCTGGCATGCAGGGATGCGGCAAGCATTTCCCCGGACATGGCTGGGCACATGCCGACAGCCATTTTGAACAGCCTGTGGATGAACGTCCGCTGGAAGACATCTTGAACAACGATGCGGCGCCGTACGGGCATCTGGGTGCATCAGTCATCGCCAGCGTGATGCCGGCGCATGTGGTCTACACCGCCGTGGACAGCAAACCGGCAGGTTTTTCCAAAGTGTGGCTGCAAGACATTCTGCGCGGTCGTCTGGGTTACACAGGGGTGATTGTCAGCGACGACTTGGGCATGGCCGGTGCGCACAGCGCAGGGCATGTGGTGGACAGGGCAAGGATTGCGCTGGAGGCCGGCTGTGATGCAGTTCTGGCCTGTAACGAATTTGACGAAATCAACGCGTTGGTAGATGCACAGGTCAGCCACACTGACCCGGAGAGCAGCCAGCGCATGATGCGCTTGTCTCCCCGCATGCTGGGCCGCGATTTTGACGACCTGCAATCAGATGAAGATTATCTGGACGCCGTTGCTCTGATTCGTACACTGGCTTGATGCACGGCAGCGTATCCATCAACAGAAACACCCAAGCAAAACGGCCCGGTTCGTTTTCATTGAGTCGAAAACAAACCGGGCCCTTTTTTAACCGGGCAATCCATCTACGCAGGGCGACACCGTCTGCCCCTGCGTTTGTTCATCACTTGATGACAGCTTTGTCTTTCAGACCTTTCTGATAGTCGGCCCAACGCTTGCCCAACAGGCTTTGCGACAACTGAGGTTTGACTTCGTCAAGTGACGGAATCTGCGCTTCACGAATGTCTTCCAGCTTGATGATGTGCCAGCCAAACTGCGACTTCACGGGTGCATCGGTCATCTGACCTTTTTGCAACCCTGTCATCGCCTTGGAAAACTCGGGAACGAAATTGCCAGGGGCTGCAAAGTCAAGATCGCCACCATTGGCGCCACTGCCCGGATCCTTGGAATGCTGCTTGGCCATGTCCTCGAACTTGGCACCTTTCTTGATCTGGTCGATCAGGCTTTTGGCCTTGTCTTCAGTGTCTACCAGAATATGGCGGGCACGGTATTCTTTGTCACCGAACTGGGCTTTGATGCGGTTGTACTCTTCGCTCAGGTCTTTGTCGGAAATCTTGTTGGTCTTCATGAAATCCTGCTGCAAGGCGCGCAACAGAATGGCCTGACGGGTGAGATCAATCTGCTGCTTGACCTCGGCAGTCGACCCCAGACCGCGACGCTCGGCTTCTTGCTGAAGGATTTCGCGGTTGATGAGTTCTTCGCGCACCATACGCTGCAATTCAGGCGTATCGGATTGTCCCTGCTGTACCTGTTCGGACACGAAGAAATCGGCACGGGCCTTGGGCACGGGGCGGCCATTGACGATGGCAATGTTCTGCGCAAAAACGCTGGCGCTGCTCAGACCCAGAACGAGAGCCAGAAGGCGGAGGGTGAATCGGGACATTCCTGTTTCCTTGGTTTGTGAAAATGAAAATCAGCTTTCTTGCGGAAGCTTCGCGGTAATGGATAAGGCGTGGATGCGGTGGGGCATCCATCCGGAGACGACATCATAAACGAGTCTGTGCCGTTGTACCGTTCGCAAGCCGGCAAAACGCTCAGAAATGATGTGCACGGTGTAATGCCCCCCACCACCGGCCGCGCCCGCATGTCCCGCATGCAGGTGCGAGTCGTCGGTGACGGTGACATCGGAGCCAAATGCACCCATGAAGAGGCTTTTCAATTCATCAGCGCTGGGTTTCATCGACATTCCCGGTTTTTGTGCCATCCATGGCGTCAGTGTCATCGCCTGCTTCGGCCACTGGCTCCATGTAGCGTGCGAGGTAAAAACTTTGTGCGATGACGAACACGATGGTTGCGCCCAAGGTGCCGAACAATTTGAAGTCAACCCAGACATCCGTTGAAAACGAAAACGCAACCCAAAGGTTGATCACGCCCATCAGCAGGAAAAAAACAGCCCATGCGTAGGACAATCGGGCAAAAATGACATCAGGCAATTTAAGCTGTGAGCCCATCAGTGCCTGCAGCGCATTTTTGCGCAGCACCAGTTGCCAGAAAAGCAGCGCTCCACCCAGCAACCAATAAACGGCGGTGGGTTTCCATTTGATGAAGCGTTCGTCATTGAAAAACAGCGTAGCCGACCCCAAGGATACGATGAGCACCAGCGTGACCCACTGCATGGTCTCCACCCGTTTACCTGCCATGCGCTGCCAGACTATCTGCACCAGCGAGACCAGCATGGTCACAGCGGTGGCTGCCAATATGGGGGCCTGTGATGCCTGTATGCTACCAGTCAGCGTGACGTGACCGGCATGCTGTGTCATCCAGGCGGCCAGTGCCTCACTGTGTTGCCCGCCCCATTTGAAGGTGGCAAAAAACAGGATGACCGGCAATAGATCAAGCAGAAATTTCATGAACGGGTCAGGTAGGCTGCAGGCGTCCGCAGCACGTGATGTGCAAGCCGCTAGTGTAGCGTTTCGCGGCGTATCCCGCCTGTGAGGTAGCGCGTGGGGGCTCAGTTGCCAAGCAGTTGCCAAGCAGTTGCCAATCAGTTGCCGCTCATTTGCTGCTCAATTACCAAACAGCACCGTGCGGACTTCACCGACCACCTGCCCTGCGATGTCACGGGTGCGCTCTTGCCAGTGCACCTGACCACCTGCATCCACCGCCACCACCGTGCTGCAACGCGTGCCATAAGCGGGCGACACGATGCAGGTGGCCGAGAGCATGCGCTCCCACTCCAACGGCACGCCCGTGGAAGGAAGAGCGTCATCCGGCCACGTGCTGCGGTCTTCGAGCAGTTGGAAGGCGTTACTGAAAAAATCGTCAATACTGCCGCTCAGATACGCAGCATGGTTGACCGATGCGGAATCGCGGGTCTTGTGCAGCAGACCTGTCAGCTTCTGCGACAGTTGGCGTGTCTTGGGCCACGGGGTGTTGAGCACGGCATTGGACAGACCATGAACCCCGTCAGGCAACTGCGTGAGCTCACCCATCGAGTTGGCATATTGCATTTGCCATCTGCCGCCCGGCATCCCGATGTCAACCGGACTGGCATGCAGCAGATTGAAGCTGGCATACGGAGAGAGGTCCAGATGCGCCAGATCCGCCACATTGAGAGCTCCGAGCACCAGTTCGCCACGTGATCTTTCTCCGGCGGGCGCCAGCGGCTGACGGATATTGGTCAACGCTGTCAGTCTGCGCATGGGACTGATGGCCATCCAGCTGCCACCGGCTTTGAGGTCACGACCTCCGAACACCGGCGGATGCCGCGTGGACTGCCCACCCTCCAGCCGTGTTTCCGCATGCCACCACTGGCTGGGCAGTGCAGTCCGGTCATGAAACTCGTCCCGGTTGGCCAGCAGGAGCAGTGGCCACTGGGGGTGGGCGTTCAGGGCAAATGCAATCAGGCACATGGCGCAACAGACAACTCGGTGAATTGTTCCGTGTGACGCGACGCCCCATGCAGAAGCGGAAACTGAGGCAATAGGTCGGCAATCTGTTCTGTCAGACTGGTGAGGGAACCGGCCGGCAATGGCCCGTAGACTTCCATGAAAGTGATATCACCGTCGCGCAGTTCAGGGCGACGCAGCAGCGATGGCGAAATCACGGGTCGCATCTGGTGCACCCGTTCAAACAGCGCGGCAGCCTGGGCGCACACCGCCTGCAGGTTCGCCTGCGGCAGCCGGTAATAGACGTAGAGCCACTCCATGTCTGCTTAACGTCCGGGCGGCGTGTTGGGTACCGGCATATCGTAGGGCAGCGGTTTGAGTTGCAGGGCAGGGCCATCGTGCGATTGCACGTGCAGGCTTGAACCCTGCAAGTCGTCACTGGATATCTCAAACAATAGAACAGACGAGCCGTCGCCACTCTGGGCTACATTGACCACCCGTCCAGCCGGCTCGGAGGGACGACTGGAGGAAAACACGTCTGCCCCCGGCAGCACGGTAGCCGCTGTCTGACCGATTTGCATGCGGCGTTTCATTTTGCCCAGATAGTGGGAACGCGCCACGACTTCCTGGCCTGGGTAGCATCCCTTCGAGAAGCTCACCCCGCCAATCACATCGAGATTGAGCATCTGTGGCACGAAAGCCTCCAGATTGACCGGTTCCAGAAACGGAATGCCGCAGAGTATGTCATCCCGCTGCCAGAAATCGCCTCCGGCACCAGACTCCAGATTCAATCCATCCACCGCAACACCGGGTGAGGCCGACGCCTCGCCTTGAGACAGCAGGATCAGATGCCGGGGTACACCGGGCATGCCGGGCCAGCCCACCACGAAAGCGCCGTCCGTTTTGACGCAGCCCCACGGTGACAGGGGCACGGATACCTGAGCGGCGGCCACAGCATCTTGCAGCGCTTTCGGCAATTCACCCCGGCAGCCTGCCACTTGAAACTCGGCACTGGCATTGCGCAGTTTGCATTTGGAGCGCAGCACAAACATGCCCAGCCGCTTGACCAAAGCATCGGCCATGTCCCTGTGCGTCAGCAACAGATAGCGTCCCGCATCGCGGATGATGACAAATTGCCCCAGCATCCGCCCTTTGGCCGTGCAATACGCAGCCAGCGTAGCGCGTTGGGGTGAGAGGCTGGCCACATCCTGTGTCAGCTGGCTTTGGAGAAAGGTAGCAGCGTCTTCGCCTATGGCTTCAATGACGCCCCAATGTGACAGTATTTCCATCTGCATGCGTAACAACCCACCTGAGCAGTAAAATCATCAAAAACGTACACCTGTTGCCAGAAACGTTGCGACAGGGACTTACCCCCATTCTAATGAATCACCGCCTTTTGCGTTGCCGGTTCTCGGCACACCGACAGGCCAGATGGAGACACCGTGAGCGCAAAACCCAAGGTACTGCCCCTGCAGAGACCCGGCCGACGACCTGTTCGAACCCGGGCCATGCCGCGCTGGCTGCTGCTGGGTTTGCTGGCACTTGGCTTTTCTGCGCTGGCCATGGTCTGGGCTGTGTTTGGTCCGGTCAGCGTATCCGACGACATCGAAATGATCCATGTGTCACCCAAACCGAGTGCAATGGCCGTCGGCGAAGATCTGAAGGCACAGGGCATTGAGCTCAATCCACGTCTGTTTGCATGGACCGCCCAGTTCAATGGGGTGGCCAACCGCCTGAAAGCGGGCAGCTTTGAAGTGCCCTCCACGCTGTCGGTGTGGGGACTGGTCAAGCTGCTCAGTCGTGGGGATGTGCGCTACAGCGAACTGGCCATCATTGAGGGATGGTCTTTCCGTCGCCTGCGCGATGCTGTTGACAGCCACCCCAGCCTGCGACATGGCACCAAGGGGATGAGCGAAGCTGAACTGATGGCAGCGCTCGGGCTGACAGGTCGCCACCCGGAGGGCTTGTTCTTTCCGGACACCTATGTGTTTGCCCACAATAGCGACGATCTGGCGGTCTACCGCATGGCCAGAATTCGCATGGAAAAAGAGCTGGAAGCGATCTGGCAACAGCGCCAGCCGGATGTGCCGCTCAAATCGCCCTATGAAGCGCTGATCATGGCATCCCTCATCGAAAAGGAGACCGGGCTGGCTGCAGACCGTGCCCACATCAGCAGCGTATTTGCCAACCGCCTGCGCCGAGGCATGATGCTGCAGACCGACCCATCCGTGATCTACGGTCTGGGAGTGGCTTTCGACGGCGATCTTCGCAAGAGCGACCTGAAAGCGGATACCCCCTACAACACGTATACTCGCAATGGTCTGCCTCCCACACCCATTGCATTGCCCGGTCGAGAATCGCTGAAGGCGGCGGTGCAACCGGCCAGCACGCCCTATCTGTATTTTGTGGCGCGGGGCGATGGCAGCAGTCATTTTTCCAGCAGCCTGGACGAGCATAACCGGGCGGTTGACCGATTTATCCGCAAGCACAGAAAGGGCCAGTAGGCGTGAGGCAGCCAGGCAGATTCGTTACGCTGGAAGGCATGGATGGAGCCGGTAAATCCAGCCACGTCATGACGGTCGCCCGCATACTGGAAGCCTCGGGGCAGACGGTACTGATTACGCGCGAACCGGGCGGCACCCCACTGGGAGAGAAGCTGCGCGAATTGCTGCTCAACGAATCGATGGATATTGAAACTGAGGCGCTACTAATGTTTGCAGCCCGCCGGGAACATGTCGCATCGCGCATCCAGCCCGCACTGGCAGCAGGGCAGTGGGTGCTGTCCGACCGTTTCGCAGATGCCAGCTTTGCGTATCAGGCCAGCGCCCGTGGCATTGACTGGCAGCGCATGCGATCGCTGGAGAACTGGGTTCTCGGCGATTTTGCACCCGACCTGACGCTGCTGTTTGACCTGCCGGCCTCAACGGCTGTCGAGCGCACATCTCGACGCGCGCCAGAAGACCGTTTCGAGAAAGAAGCGCTGGATTTTCATGAACGGGTGCGACAGGGTTACTGGCGCAGACGGGAAGAGTCGCCCGCGCGGTTCGAAACCATCGATGCGTCGCAGGGCATTGAGGCTGTGGCACAGCAGGTCAATGATGTGATGAGCCGCCGTCTGCGGCAGTGGGGGGTGGCATGAGCTTTCTGCACGACAGCCTGCTACCTTGGCACGCGTCGCTGTGGCCGGCCCTGATGAGCCAGAGCAGTAAAAACGGAGGTCTCTTGCTCAGCGGACCGGGAGGTCATGGCAAGCGCCATCTGGCGCGCCGGTTATCGCAGGCACTGCTGTGCGAGCAGCCGCATGCCGATGGACAACCCTGTGGACAATGCGCCGGTTGTCTGCTGTTTCGTGCCAACCAGCACCCTGACTTTGTTGAAATTGTCACCGAACAGCATTGGGACGACTTTGTCAGGTTGAGAACCGAAGGCAGCGATGGCGGAGGGGATGGCGCAGGCAGCGGTGACTCTGCGGCTACATCCTCTGGCGGCGACCGTGAGCAGAAGGTCTCGCGTGACATCCGCATCGTCGATATCCGCAAACTGGAGCGGCTGACAACCCTCAGCGCACACCGGGCCGGACGCCGCGTTGTCCTGATCTGGCCGGCCGATGAGATGACCACCGAGGCATCCAACGCGTTGCTCAAGACACTCGAGGAACCGGGGCAGGGACTGCATTTCATTCTGGTGAGCGCCCACGCGGGCAAGTTGCTACCCACCGTGCGTTCACGGGTAAGGGTGCAGGAGTGCCCCGGAGCCGATATCAAACAGGCGCGCGCATGGCTTGTCGCGCAGGGTGTTGCCGAGCCGGACATTGCGCTGGGTCTGTCCACCGGCGCCCCCCTGAAAGCACTCGCATTGGCCGCAGATGCGGACAGTGCCGGCGATTCACTGCACAACCGCAACAACTTCATCGCATGGTTGCTGGACAGAAACAGCAGCGCCCCCACGGAGCGGCCCGCCGCATTCGATAAACTGGGCTTGGGCGTGGTGCTGCAACTGGTATTGCTGACCGGATCGGAACTGCTGCGGGCAGCTCAGGGCGCTGGCGTAAAGCATCTGTTGCACTTCAACGACGCGTTGATGCAACAGGCTGCCACCCTGCGCAACAGCCCTGCGCAGCAATCCGCATTGCACCGGTTGCTCAAAACCTGCCTGGACTTCATGCCGCATGCGGAACATCCGCTGAATGTACGCATGCAGTTGGATGACTTGCTGCAGGACTGGTTTGCCGCCCTGAAAAGGAAAACTGCATGAACACACCCGCTTTGCGTCTGACTGTCAGTTTCCGCGACACACTGTCGCTTGCGCAGGCCTGGATGCCCTTCATCCGCAACGGCGCATTGTTCGTGCCTACGCAGGCGCGGCCCACCATCGGCGACTCCGCCTTTGTTCTGGTGTCGCTGGACGCCCTGCAACAACGCCATGCCATCACCGGGACGGTTGTATGGGTTTCCCCGGCCAGCCCCGAACCGGGCGCGCAGACGGGTGTGGGCATCCAGTTCGGCGATGACGACATCAGCCGCAAGCTGGTTTCGCAGATTACCGACAGTCTTGGTAACATTCAGGTCTCACTGAAAAAAACCTCCACGCTGTAGTGTTCATCGATTCCCATTGCCATCTCGACTTCGACGGCCTGTCGCAACAGACTGACGATATCCTCGCCCGCATGAAAGCAGCCCAGGTCACCCACGCCCTGTGCATTTCCGTGACGCGCACCGAGTTTCCGGACGTACTGCGTCTTGCGCAGACACACGACAACCTGTTTGCCACTGTCGGCGTTCACCCCGACTATGAGGACACACTGGAGCCGGACATGCAGTGGCTTTGCGAGAATGCCGCATTGCCCAAGGTGATTGGCATCGGCGAGACCGGCCTGGATTATTTCCGGCTGCAGGGTGATCTGGAATGGCAGCGCGAACGATTCCGTACACACATCCGCGCGGCGGTGGCTGTTGGCAAACCACTGATCGTTCACACGCGCAGCGCATCGGAAGACACCATCCGCATCCTGAAAGAAGAGGGCGCCCAACGGGTGGGGGGCGTTCTGCACTGCTTTACCGAAACCTGGGATGTCGCCAAGGCCGGTATGGAGATGGGGTTTTACGTGTCGTTCTCCGGCATCGTCACATTCAAAAATGCGGAGTCTCTGAGGGAGGTTGCACGACAGATGCCGCTTGACCGCATCCTGATCGAGACCGACTCACCGTATCTGGCGCCGGTTCCCATGCGGGGAAAGACCAATGAGCCTTCCTTCGTGCCGCATGTGGCAGCGCGTATCGCTCAGGAGCGTGCCATGAGCGTGGAAGAGTTGGGCGCCATCACCAGCGCCAATTTTGCGCGCCTGTTTGGCATCAAACTCGACACGCTGCCAGCATGAGACGGTATTTGGCCGCAGCCAGCCTGCTGTTTCTGGCCGCCTGCTCGCATCCCAGCCAGCAAGTCGCACCCCAGGCCGCAGTCCAAAAACGTGGCACGGTACCTTCATTTCCCTCCATTCCCCGACCAGACTCCTACGAGAGTTATCGCTGGGCCGTAGAGACCGACAACCTGATGGCCTTTCAAAGCCTGGTCTCCAAGGGGCTGGGCCCGAATCTGGTCATGCCCGACACCAATCCGGCACTGATTTACGCAATGGTTTCGGGCTCAGGACAGGTGGTGCAATGGTTGCTTCAACACCCCAAACTGGACGTCGATCAAACCAATGCTCGCGGTGATACTGCGCTGATGACCGCCAGCGGACTTGGCGAACTGGCCTGGGTGGAGGCGCTGATCAAACGGGGAGGGCAGATCAACCCGGTGTCGGGATGGACACCCTTGCATTATGCGGCCGCCAATAATCGTATTTCGGTGGTTGAACTGCTGCTGAAACGATCAGCATGGGTAGATGCACCCAGTGCGAACGGCACAACGCCGCTGATGATGGCTGCTAGATCAAATGCGTCGGAGGTGGCAAATTTGCTGCTGAAGAAGGGCGCCCAAAGAGATTTGGTCAATGAAGCGGGATTCAGCGCGCGGGATTATGCGAAGCGAAATGGCAATGACGAAATGGAAAAGCTGCTCGCTGCGCCATCACCGAATTGCGGTCGACGCTGCTGATGCGCTGACCGCCACGCTGGCGGTCAGGCGGCTGCCCATGACAGAGGCCAGGTCTGCATAACCGCTGGACAGCTTCATGCCGAATGCGTTGCCGAAGATGACGACGATGCAGATTCCGATGGTTTTGTTCAGCATGGTGTGCTCCTGTGGTGTGTCGGTTTGTTGTTTGTCGTTGGAGACATTCTGTAAGCATTCTGCTGATGTGGACGCCCCCCTTGAAGGTAGGCACCTTTACGGGTAGTTCGGTTTTTTCGGATGGGTCGCCTGATGCTGTCTGTTGTCGGCCGGCGCCTTTGACATCGAGGATCAGATCGTCGAGGAAATGGCTGCAATCAAGCGGTTTCCGGCCAGCTCTGCGAAATCGGTGTAGGTATCGGTGAGTTTTCCGGCCATGGCATTGACCAGGATCATCGCGATGGCAAAGTTCAGTGATTTGTTCAGCATGGTATGGCTCCGTGGACTGTCGGGCTGAGTGTTGAGATGTCGCGTCGTTGTGATTTACCGGGCTGACGCCAAGTGCATGCCGGCTTTTGCGATACGCTCATCGCTCAGGCTTTTGCCTTGTGTCTGCTCAACAAACTGGTCGACGAGACGCAGATTGGCCTGATTCAAAAACGGTGTGGAGTGGTGTGCCTGATCGTTACTGGCGAAAGATTCGCGGGCAGCTTTCAGCTTGGAGAGCACCAGTTGGAAGTGCTCTGGATGCTTCATGGACACGTAGTGAAGACCCAGCAGATCGCTGAACGTCTCGTCGTAGCGGTTTTCGCTGCCACTGACCGATTTACGGCCGATCAAGGTGCTGACCATGAATGACTGGCTGCTGCTGGAAGCTGACTGAAGCTGCGCGGAGAGCTGTGGGAGTTCGACTTCGCCGCGACGCGCCTTGGCCAGCAGGCAGTGGCCCATTTCGTGGGCCAGCGCGAAGCCCTGCAGGGCAGCTTCTTCGGATACGTCTTTGGTATCTACAAATTTGCCCCAAATAAAACGCGCCGTGTTGGATGTGTTCAGCATGATCGTGCACTGGTTTGGGCTGGCACGGGTCAGCAGCGGCGACGGGTTGTCCACCTCGATCTGGGTAACCTGGACCTTCATGCCCCGAACCTCGTAGGCGGAAACGACGTTTTGCGTTTGCGCACGGACTGTGTCGATCGTCAGGTCGGTCGCGTTGAGACCCACGACGGCTGACAGAAGCATTTCGAAGAACATGATGTAACTCCCTTGTTGATGGTCACATTCTGTCGATGCACACGTGGGGGGTCAGCTACCCGGTCGGGGTACCCCCCATTGCTTGAAACCCGCATGAAGACAAGGTAGGAGCCCTGATGGGTAGGTCTGGGTAGTATGCTTTGGGGCATATTTCAATACGTCGCATAATTTATATTATGTAAACCAGCGAAGTTTGACGTGAACGAAATCCGCCGCACGGACATCATCACCCTATGAATGTGTATTAACAAACCACAGAACAAGATACAATTCGATTTGATTAGACGTGTACATAAAACCAGTCGCCATGCCGAAGCCGCCACCGCCAGACACCCATTTGGCCCATGCCGAGCAGGTGTACGCCGACTTCCAGCGGAACATGCTGACAGATCTGTGTCTGCTTCTCTCGCTAATCGGTGGCGCATGGTTTGCCGTCTCGTTGGCGTTTCCTGACTTTTGGCGTGTGCTCACTCAATCCCGTCAAGGCATTTTGGGTAGCTGGGTGTTTTTTCTCGGCCTGACGTCGTCGATTTTCTTACTGCTTAAACTCTCCAAGCGCCCCACCACGATGCGCGTTGCCGCCGCGATTTTTGTGATCGGTAGTTTCGGGATCGCAGTCGTCGGTCCTGTCCTGTCGGGGTTTGGCGTTCGTGCGTTGGCGTTTTACCTGCTCCCCATCACGCTGACCTTCGTTACCTTTCATTACGGTATCAAGGTTGCGTTACGCTTGACGATACTGAGTATTGCCTTGATCGTGTCGGCGGCCGCCCTGGAATGGTCAGGTCTGGTTCGGGGGGCCAGTGTCAACAACCAACCCTACGCGGTTGTTGGTTTCACGCTGACTGCACTTGCGTTTTTGACGCTCAATGCCTTGTATCTGCGCTTCGATCAGCGTTTTAATCGCCTGATCCACCGCTACGAGGAGCAATGGGTGCAGCTGCAGGACAGTCTGAACCTCATGCGTATGTCTTTGTCACGTAAACGCAGTTTTTCAAAGCTTCTGTCGCACAGTACACGCACACCACTGGCAGGCGTGCAGTTTGTTCTGGAGCTTCTTGGACGAACCAACCTGAGTGCGCCAGTTTTTCAGCGCACACTGGCTGCACTGGATCGGCATGCGTTCCGACTGCGGATGATGGGCGTGCATCTTGAACTGGCTCGCAAGGCACGCGACCCCGATCCCCTGCCCGTTCTGCATGTCTTCAGTCCCCATATCCTGTGGTCAAGTTGTCTGCAGCAACTCAGCGCCGAGGCCTCTTATCGCAATATTTCGCTGGAATTTATCGTCCAAGGCGGCGCAGCCAACGCAGCACCCGCTCCCGCATCGTTGACCGCGTTGCCAGAGGTGATATCTGATGACCCGGATTCGGCATCGCTTGGGCAGCAGATGTCCGTACTGGCAGATCCCGGAATCTTGGGGGGAATCGTTCAGGTTCTGCTCGACAATGCCATCAAAGCCCAGTCGGGTGGCACCATTTCCACCCATCTCTCCATCAATCCGCAGGGCTTTCTGATGCTGCAGGTTCACGACGAGGGCAGCGGCATGAGCGAGCAGCGGGCAGCGGAACTGATGCGTCCCCTTGGCTTGATGAGCGATGATCACTCGCACGATACGGGTGAGGGCCTTGGTCTGGGGCTGCCTGTTTTATCTACCTTGTGTGAGCAATTGGGTGGCCGCTTTGCTTTCAGTCCGAACCCGCATGGCGGCAGCATTTTTACGGTCTGTTTGCCCACCCGGGCTGACATGCTGCCCTCCTCTTCCATGCAAGCGTCGAACAACGTGTCAGGCAAGACAGACGCTGAAGCCGAGCTGAGCGCTTTGCGCGCCAGAAATCAAGCCGGAAATTCGTCAGGGCGGGCGCAAGCGATTGATCAGCCGCTCATCCGCAAGCAACTCTTGATGCGTTCAAAACGTGTGGTGACTTTCTACATGGGACTGATTGTGGCGCTGATTGCCGTCATGATCGCCAATCAGGCCATACAGGCCTTGGCGGGAAGCGAATTGGCGCGACAGGCTTTCATCAATGCCAGCGGCGCGGGGCTATTTTCGATTTGTGCCATGGTCATGTCCCGCAAAGGGTATCATCGCCTCGCAGCCGGGGTTTTGATCGTTGCGTTTCTGCTTTTTACGTTCAATGCGATGGTCATCATCGGCATGGGTCCACGTTCGCCGATTGCCATTTTGCCGGCTGCAGCCATCGCGCTGGCGCATTTTCAGTTCGGAGCCCGCGTGGGGTCCATCACCTGCGCAGCCGCCCTCCTCAGCTTGGGCTTCTCGTATGCATTGGAGTTCAATGGCGTCATTCCGGGCACCCATGGCGAGCTGTTTCCACCGTCCATCAACGTGGTGATGGCATTTGTACCGGTCTACGTGCTTGGATTCGTCTGCGCCTATGAAATGCAAGGTCGCTCAGAGATCACCCTGCAAGCCATGCGCGAACAGAACCAAGCGCTGGTATCGGCAATTCACCAAGCCATGCTCGCCGATTTCAGCCAGAACCGCTTTCTGCAGGCCGTTTCGCCCAGATTGATTGCACAGTGCCATGAATTGGCCGATGTGTGCGCTGAATTGTCGAGGCAAAGCCATAGCTGCATGCGCGAAACAGGCTTGTTCCACTGTGACGCGACCACCCGCTTGCGCGTGCGGGCAGCGGAATTAAACCGTCAGGTAACAGCCGATTTTGACGAGGCGGTGGGCGCAGTTCAGACCGAAAGCCCCGGCGACGCCGCATCGCCGAATTCAAATTTCGACAACCGGGGCGGGTCCGACAGCATGGGCGAAGCAGACGTCGGTCTGTCTGGCAACATTCGCCGCTTTGCCTGAATCGATCAGAACACCCCACCCCTTGGCCTGCACTGGCTACCGACACTCACATCAAACGGGCTGGACACGCCCTCAAACGGTTCCGCTGCCGTGGCAGGCGACGTCCGTGAACTGGCAACGTGGCGTAAGCGATACTTGCCTGCCGGAATACTGCAACCGATGGTCCACTGCACCTCCGCATTGGAAGGTCCGATCGGCGCAACGTCGACCGGAATGCCTGACGGACGGTCAGGTATCCACACAAAACGCAGTGCCGGGTCGCGGTCTTCCATGAACACGTCCCACTGCCCTGCTCCGTTCATGCGCTCCACGTAGGCATAGCTGGCCTGCAATCGAAGATCGTTGCGGGGATGAGCCGACTGGAATCGCGCCACCACAGTATCTCCATTCTTGGCTGTTGCGGGCACATCGACCAGCAATTGCCCGAAGGTGCGACCCGGTGGCAAGCTGTCTGACGGCACGTACGGCGGTCTGATCAGACGCGGCGCAACATCTACATAAGCGGGACCCGCAGCCAGAGGCGTACCTGCCGCAAGGCTGATGGCAATTTTGCGCAGTTCCTGCTGCACGGCTGCCAGCGACCATGGCCCGAAAATAGTCGACCCACCCTCATATTGCTGCGAGGCGTATTCTTCGCGTGTGGTCAGATAGTGCGTATAGTCGTTCACCAGACCGGCAATGACGATGGTGTCTACTCCCACCGGCAGTAACACATCAAACAGCATTTTGCGGATGCGGCGCGCTGCAATCGTGGTGACCTCCCAGGGCACGCCCACCAGCGCGAGATTGCCGATCCGGAACACCTGCAGTGGGATGACAGAAGGCTCCAGATCCGTCGGTCCGCCCACCACAAACAGGATGGGCTTTTCTGCATGGCAGGCCAGATCCACGCCGGGAAGTGCATTGAAATTGCACAGCACCGCAGTCGACAGCAGCGACGGTGGCACCTTGCCGGCCATGCCAGCCTCAAAATCGCGCTGTCCAGCTGCAATCACATCGGGCGAACTGTTGCAGGAAATGCCCTCCACCGTAGGCCCGGGGCCATCTTCCGCACCACCGCCAAACGACACACCCAGTGCAGCCACACAGGTGCGCTTGGTGGCGGCATCCAGAGCTGGCGAATGTCCCAGACTGCGCAGCACGACCGGGTCTGTAACGGTCACCTCGTCCATTTTGATGTGCATGAACCGGAAATCCAGCGGCCCCTTGAGGGCGGCACCTTTTGTCAGGAGGTCGATGCCCTTGCCCAGCTGCTTGGTCCCGGCAATCGCATTGTTCTCAAAGTCGTCTGCGCCACCGCCGCGCCTGGGGTCGGGGGTCGGAAACTCTTCGATAAAGATATTGGGCGACGCATCGCCTTCATCCTTCTGCGCAAACGCAGCCACAAACGTATTTTGGCCACGCGGCGTGTTGTAGCGGGTGCCAAACGCCTTTTCGAGAGCCAGCGAGGCGTAGCCCTTGTTGTCGGTACTCACCAAGGTCTGGCGCTGCCCGATGGTGGTTGGATGCACGCCAAACCAGTTGATGATGCCGGTCGGCCTGCCGTCTGCCTGATAGAAATTCAACTGCACCACCCGCTTGTCGACCTGCACTTCCTGTCCGAGATTGTTGAGAAACTGGCGGCGCTCGGCTTCGCTGTTCATTACAAAGGCAGGTTTGCTGCGGTTGATGTTGGCGTTGAGCAATTCATCGACTGCCAGACGGATGGGTGCTGGCTGCGACTGTGTGCGCAGACTGGCGTGGGCCTTGCGCATGGACTCCGTGATGCCGGCCACGATGGTATCGAGCACCAACTGGTCAAAGCCGTAGTGGAAGGCATTGAAGCCGTCGTGATGGCCATAGCCCGCAGGTCCCTGATGGGTATGGGTGGCCGACAGCATGATATTGGCCGGCGTGTAATTGACCGAAAGTACCGGGTCAGCAGCTACCGCTGCCAGCACGGCTTGGCGGATGGAGCCGAACATCAACCCGATGTCGGCCGAGACAAACATTAGGCGCTTGCGGTCGCAGGGCGACTCAATGGCAAACGCGCGCGAATACTGCCGCGTGTGCAGACCGGCCAGAATCTGCATCGGGTCTTCCCAACCGGCTCCGCCCGTGTTGGCTACCGGACCCGTTACGTCATGCAGACCAGCACCGAACAAAAAACCGGTATTGGCGGCGCAAGGCCCGGGGGCTCGGCCTGCCTGCGGCAGATCGAACTCGAGCCGGCCGGGCGCATCGATGCCCTGCCCCACTTTCAGGAATTCGCGATTGAAAACCCCGTCAAACGAGGCCGGAAACTGGACCGCAACCGTGGTGGGGTCTTCTGCCATCTGCGCAGGCATGGTTCCGTTGGGTGCGGTTGCAATTGGGGTGGTTCCGGTAGCCGCCGTCGGGCCGGAACTGCCCTCTGCCCCCAGACAGCCAGCCAGCGCGAGCATGAGTGGGATCAGACTGACAACACAAAAACGGGAAGCACTGACAGACATGGGACGCCAAACGTAGCCGTGATACCTGTGAGTATCGCAGACGATTGGCATTGCGGGAAAGACTGGACACACGTGGATTGTTAAAGGATGCGACCTGCACAGCCGGATTGTTAATCAATCTGAATTCGAAATGAATCCAATACAAGTTACCCGCAGGTATCACGGGATACATAAACCCATGCCGAGTGTCACATGCGCCCCCAGCCCTCTTCAGCAAAGCCCCGTCTTCTGCTTCCCGCCCTGCTCAGCAGCCTGTTGGTGATGGCAGCATGCACCACGGACAGCGAGACGGCCAATACTCTGGCAGCCAACCGCAATACGCAACAGGCCGAGGTCCCCGCCGGGAGTGGAAACCAGAGCGGCGGCGCGGTCATCCCCGCCGACGACAGCACCACAGGTGATGTGTCGGCGGACAGTTCGCCCAAACAGATTCCCTGCAGCAACAACGACACCACCACCTGGTGCGCCGGTATTGCTGTGGAAAGCATTGCACCGAGCGCCAAGCACATTGCTGGCGTTCCCGAAGCCGATGGCCCCAACACCCGCAACCAAAAATTCGGTTTGGGCGGCTATGGCGATGTAGCGGGTCTGGGCGACCCCAGCAAGCTGAATATTTCCGCAGGCGATGCCACCGGAAACTACACCAACCCGGAAGACCTGGGCCAGGAACAAGCCATCAATGTGCGCGTGATGTACCTGACCATTCCCGGCAAACCAGCCGTACTGTTTGTCACGCTGGATGCTGCCGGTACCGGCAACCTGATTCAAAAGGGCATCAAGACCACCGTGAGCAAGGCCACCGGCGTGCCCATTGACAACATGTTGGTCGGATCCTCCCATTCCCATTCCGCCCCCGACCTGCACGGCCTAGGGGGCGGTGTGCCTGCCACCTGGCTGTCATGCACACCGGAAGAAGCCGCCTTGATTGGTTGCGGCGAGGATGACAAGTGGACTGGCGGTTTGTACCAACGCGCAGCCGCTGCAGCCAAGCGCGCTAAAGATCAGGCGGTGAAAGTGCGTCTGGAAACGGCCACCCAGGAAGTGAATCTGAACGGCACCCGATCACCCAAGGCCGTACCGGACATGACCACCGACCAGGCACTGACCGTGCTTCGCGCCGTGGCACTGGGCACAGATGAAACCGTAGCCACCTTGGTGCAGTATGCAGCCCACCCCACCATTCTGGGCTCTGACAACCGCTTGACCCACAGCGATTACGTGAACGCCACCTTGCGCACCGTCGAGAAGGCGCTGGGCGGACGCGCGCTGTACTACAACGGCCCGATTGGCGACGCATCTGCGCGAGACAACATACCCAACAGTTGCGACAAGCCGGATGGCAACATCTACACCGTGGGCAGCGAGAACGTCAAAAAAGCCTATTGCCGCGCCAACAGCTATGGCAAATCACTGGGCGGCGCAGCGGTGCGACTGATCAACAACAGCGACCTGCGCAAGCCGGTTGATGTGGATCTGGCTGTCGGGCACCGCACCGCCGTGCTGCCGGTTACCAACCCCTTGTTCGTGGGCGCAGGTGCCATCCGCGCATTCAACCGCTATTACAACTTTGTTGAAACACCGGCTGACGACATTCCGCAAATCAACATGCTGCGCAATTCGCTGCCGCAATTGGCCCCCACAGCCAGCACCACCGTCAGCCGCATCACGCTGGGCAAGCCGCAAAACGGTAAGGGACTGGAGATGGCCACCATTCCCGGAGAAGGCCGCAATGGTCTGGGGCAATTGCTGCGCAAACTGGCCTATGGCCCGCAGAGCAAAGGCAAGCCGATGATGTTGCTGGGCCTCACCCACAACTCGTTTGGCTACATCATTCCCGAAGAAGAGTTTGGTGGACCGCTGCCGAAAAATTCCGGCTATGAACTGATTTATGAAGAGACCGTATCACTCGGTCCGCTGACAGCCCCACTGCTTCGCTATCAAGCCTATTTCCCGCTTTTCAATGTCGCACCGGAATTTTATGCGCCGGCATATTTGACGGCCTGCCAAGGCTCACCCGACTCGGATGCGTGTCTGGTGAAGATTCTGCAGTTCCGTTCACCCGGTCCGGCCGATGTGATGAATCTGCCCAACGAGTTTCAGCGGTAATACCAACAGGAAGGCAGGCCCGATTCATGCGTGAGTCGGGCATTTGTTTAGCGCCGTGACAGAAGGCCACTGTCCCCTGGGCGATCAGGAATATTCAAACAGATATAAAAAGCGTTAAGCGCCTCGCCGGCGCGATATGGAGACAACATGAACACCGTATTCAAACCGGGCCAGCACCTGCAGTTGGCCGCCAGCGCATTGATTCTCGGTACCCTGCTGACGGGCTGCGGGCTTGAGTCCAACGACAGCGCAACAAGCGCTGCTGCACCGGCAGTCACCAACCCGTCAGAGGTCAACACAAACCCCAATGCAGGCAAGGAAACCAATAACAACCCGCCCGCGCCCCCTATTGAAAAAAGAGCACTGCGCTTGAACGTATCGGGCGACGGACTGGGCCGCATCACCTCATTGCCCGCCGGATTGAACTGTGAAGTCAATGCCGCTTGCGAAGCCGCTTTTGAAAAGGACCGCCTGGTCTCACTGCAAGCTTTACCGCAAGCCGGTCAGCGTTTTGTGGGCTGGGGTGGTGATTGTGCGTCAGCAAAATCGGCACTGGTATGCGACATCACCATGTCGGATGTCCGCAATGTCACTGCGCAATTTGCAATGGTTCCGTCTCCCACACCGCGCGTGCAGATTGACGTGCGCCGCATCGGCAGCGCTGCTGCGGGTGGTAGCGTGATGAGTGCAGACAAAAGCATCGATTGCCCCAATGGCGCATGTTCAGCCTTTGTTGAACAGGGCAACCTGATCACACTGACCGCAGTGCCTGCAGCAGGCAGCCTATTCACGGGATGGTATGACGCGCCCGAATGCAACAACGCATTCACCGGCAACGCTTTGGAGCCGTACAGCCGCACGTGCCGCATCGATGCCAGTAAAGCCCGCACCGTGAGTGCCAGTTTCTCGGCTGCGCCCGCTGTCGCACAACAGGAAGCACTCAGCTCAGACCGTTGCGATATTACCGTTCCGCAGTATTGTCTCTTCCCCTTCCCCAACAACCACTTCACAACAGTTGCTCCCAAGGGTTTGACCAACGACACGGGCATCCGCGTCAACCTCAATCCGCTGAGCATGCCGCGCAACGTGGCCAATGTGCCCATTCTTCCCACCGAGTGGAACCGTCAGGATGGTTTCTCGCCCGGCCCTAAACTGGTGACCTACCTTGCAGGGCTTGATTATGATGCCCTGCGTACCATGAAGGCACCTCTGATCGACAGCATGGCGCGCAGCCAGCAAGCGGACAGCCCGGTGGTGTTGATTGATGCACAAACCGGATACCGCGTACCGGTTTTCATTGAACCTGAGCGCAGCCGTTTTGTGGAAGAACACGGTGTGGTGGCAGACGCAGACCGCGCCATGACCATCCGCGTGGGCCACAACCTGCTGCCCGGCCGCCGCTACATTGCAGCCATCCGCAAGGTGCGCTCAGCCAATGGCGATTATCTGGAAGCGCATCCGAATTTCCGTGTGTACCGCGACAACGTGAACACCGGCAATGCCACGCTGGAAGCCCGTCGCCCCAAGATGGACGCCATGTTTGCCGACCTGAAAAAATTCGGCATCGAGCGTTTTGATATTCACCAGGCCTGGGACTTCACCGTCGCTTCCGAGAAAAACTTGCAGGGCCGTGTGCTGGCCATGCGCGATCAGGCCATCGACACACTGGGCGACTCCGCACCGAAAGTGGTGTTCAATGCCGGGCGTGATCTGGCAGACCCGGTCGGCTTTGTAACGCCGCCGCCGGATGCCGGCAATATTGGCATGGAGAGCGCCGCCGGTCTTGTTGAAAACACCGACAACAACCCCTACACGCCCTACCGCGTCATCAAGGGCAACGTGCAGGTACCCTGTTTCCTGAACACGCCCAACTGTCTGACCGGAAGCGGCATGTTCTACATGCCCTCGCAGGCAGATCCGCTGTTCGGTGATGGCATTCCGCGCATCAACCCCACGCCCAACCCCGAACTGCAGACACAATCGGCCAGCATGCGCGCCACCTTCACGTGCACAGTGCCCAAGTCGATTTTTGATACCAAGGCAGATGGCACGCCCGATGTGGCAGCCGGCGTGAAATACCCCGCACGCGTTTCGCTGTATGGCCATGGCCTGCTGGGTTCGCGCGGCGAAGTGGGCGCATCGCATGTGCAGCAGTTCTCACGTGAATATAACGTGGTGATGTGCGCCATGAACTGGACCGGCTTCTCAACCGAGGACGTTCCGACCGCGGTTGCCGCATTGACCGACATGAACAGCTTCCCGCGCTTCATCGACCGTCAATTGCAGGGCATGGTGAACTGGCTGATGCTGCAGGAAGCACTGGCACGGCCGGTTGCGAAGGGCGGCATGCAGGGTTTAGCGCCGTTTGTGGTGAACGGCAAAGCCGTCTTTGGTCTGGATGAAGAACGCGATGCCGATGGAAAGCCGATCGCTGGCCGCGGCGGCATTTTCTATGACGGCAACAGCCAAGGCGGCATCATGGGTGGCGCACTGATGGCCATCTCCCCGCGCATCTGCCATGGTGTGTTGGGTGTGCCCGGCATGAACTACTCCACACTGCTGCGTCGCTCATCCGACTTTCAGGCGCGCACCGGTGAAATTGGTTACAGCGCAGCGCTGGAGAACAGCTACCGCAACCCGCTGGACCAGACTTTCATTTTCTCGCTCATCCAGATGTTGTGGGACTGTGGTGAGAGCAACGGCTATATGCACAACCTCTCCAACGGCATTGGCAACACCGCCGAAGAGAAGGCACTGACCACCGGCCCGCTGCGCGCAGCCAAAGATGAGAGCAAGCGCATGTGCGGCAAGAAGGCCCTGTTGCACGTAGGTTTCGGCGACCACCAGGTCAGCATCTATGCTGCGGAAGCCATGGCACTGACAGCCCGCATGAAGCGCATCGGCAACATGCTGCCAGAAGGCCGCCATCCGCTGAAAGATGGCGCATTCCTGAGCATTCCGGCGATTGCAAACAGCGAAGAAAAATTCACTGGCTCTGCCCTGGTGGAGTTTGACAGTACCTTGGCCGAAGTGGACGCACCTCCGCTGGAGAACTATCCGCCCCGCACACGGGACGACCCGCACGAGCATCCACGCCGTGCACTGGAAGGTCGGGTTCAGAAAGGCGAATTCCTGCGCAGCAATGGCTTCATCCGCAACGCATGCTCGCAGGGCGGCGGATTCTGTAATGCATCCTCCAGTCAGCGTGTGCCCTTGACCCCGGCGCAACTGAAGAACAAAGATGCAACGCTTCGCAGTGACACCACCATTCCAGCGGTGAAGTGATCATGGATGCGCGTTCGACGGATAGCCTGAATGTCAGCAAGGACCCAACGCCTTGCAAGGCAATGATGCACGCCGTTGCAAGCGTAAAGCGCAAGCGCGGCTTTGCGCTGCTTGCTGCAACGCTGATGCTGTCAGCCTGCATGGGGACCGAAGATGCTGCACGCACAGCGGCCAACGGTAATCGCCCCGTGTCTGAACAGGGTATTGGAACTGGCAGCAACGGCGACCCGAACGCGCCCATCGACAATCCGACCAAAGTGGATAACGCTGGCGGTAGCGGTAACAACAACGCCAACAACAACGGCAACGGCGGCAATCCCAATGTCGGCGACGCAGGCAATCCGTCCATGCCACCCGCCCCACGCATCAAGGCCGGCTTTGGTGTGATCGACATGACGCCCGACGTGGGCTATTGCGCCGGGCAGTATTGCGCGGAAGGCTCGCAACGTCTGACCAACGTAGGTGGTGGTGCTTACGACCCGTTCGTTTTCAGCAAACTGAAAGAGTCAAGCGACGGCGTGCAAAGCCGCCTGACCGCGCGCGCACTGGTTATTGAAGGCAACAACGGCAAGCGCATCGCCCTGCTCAAAACCGACAACTATCTCGCGCAAGACCAATTGCAGCGCCGTGTGGCCGGCATTCTGCAAGCCGCCGGCTCCACCATCGGCTACGACCAGATTCTGCATCACGTTACGCACAACCATTCATCGGCTTACTCATCCACCATTGCAGCGGGTGTGTGGGTATTTGAAGATGCATACGACGCACGCTTTTTTGAATATCAGGCGCAACAGATGGCCAAGGCCATTCTGGCAGCAGAGCGTTCGCTCAAACCGGCACGCATTGGTGCCACCACGCTGAAGCACCGCATTTTCAAGGGCAATGTGGTGGGACTGGCCACGGCTGATGATGGCACCCCGGCTGGTTATCCGCTGGAATATGGCGATCTGGGGCTGGTGGTGATGCGGATTGAAGACCTCTCGGACCTGAAAGCCCCCAAATTGATGGGCACATGGGTCAACCACGGTCAGCACCCTGAAAGTCTGGACAGCTACAACATGCACAGCGCCGATTTTCTGGGTGCGCTGGAGCGTTACATCGACCGCGAAACCGGCGCACCACTGGTGTTCAGCCAAGGTGATGTGGGCAGCGCCGAGAGTAGCGGCAACAAAACCGAAATGCTGCGTGACGACGGTACAAACTGCGGCACCTGGGCATTTGACAAAGCCACACCGTCGGTCAACAACTGCCCGCACGGTCAGGGTGTTGTTCGCGACAGTGCACACAAGGGATATGCCCAGATGGAGCGCAACGTGCGCTATCTGGCGGATGATGTCATCAAGGGTTTAAAGCTGCTGGAAAACGGTTCCGGCCAGGTACCCATGAGCGGCGACCTGAAAGTGGACTTCATCAGCCGCTGGGTAGCCGGTCCGCTGTCACAGCCGATTCCCGGCGTCTCCAACTGCAATACCGACAAAACAGCCAATGGCAACCCCGGCGCACCCGTGCTGGGACTGCCCGATTGTGCGCGCGCGCAGGATAACGGTTTCCCCGCACCGCCCGAGGATTTCACCTCTCGCAGCCGCATGGTGTACGACGTGCTCAAAGCCGAAGGCGTGCCTGTTCCGGCCCGTATTCCCGACTCCTACGGTGCCACGGCCTACAACGCCGTGGAAGAAAATGCACGCTTGCGGCTGCAGGTATTCGTGATTGGCGACGTGGTGCTGGCATCATGCGCTTGCGAACCGCAGGCTGACCTGATTCTGAACCTTGAAAGCCGCTTGAACGACATTGCCAAAGACCAGTTCAACGGTTTTGATTGGGCCTGTCTGATGGACGGTTTCAAGAACGACAAAGCCTACGAAGCAGCATGCGAATTGCAGAAAAAATATTTTGACCCCGCCGACACCGTCAATAAAACCAACATACCGGGCGGCAACCGCGACCCCGCTGCCATTGCCCGCATGCGCGCGCAGGTACACAACGACGCAAAAGGTTGGGACGCCCCGGAGAACGCGCTGCAAGCCAACAGCGAGCCGTCGGACGTCACAAAGATCAAGGGCAACTTCACCCGCGAAGAGATTCAGGACTTGGGTGGCAAGGGTTTCAAACTGGCCATTGGTGTGGGCCATGCAGGCGACTACAACGGCTATACCGTAAGCTACCGCGAATTCCGCAACCGCGACCATTACCGCAAAGCGCTCACAGCCTATGGCCCACACACCGCCGACTACATGGTGACCCGATTGGTGCGCATGGCTGCATCTTTGCAGACCGGCAAGCCCGTGGTGGAAGAGCCGCATCAACCGGCGCTGATAGCCGATGAAGCCAGAGCCGCTGCGGCTGCCGCCGTATTGGGCCAGACCAGTTCCAACGCTTACCAACAGTGGCTGGCGCAAGCGCCCAACGACCCCACAGCAGCGGCCATTACCAAGCAACCCGCTGCTGTGGTCGAGCGCTTTTCTGCCGCTGAAATGAGCTGGGTGGGTGGATCCACCGCCATCGACAATCCGCGTGTGCATGTGGAACGCAAGAACGATGCGGGCCAGTTTGTGGCCGTGGCAGACCAGACGGGCGAAGTGGCTACGCATGTCACCTTCCCGTCGGGCGGAAGCGGTGCGGTGCAAGCATTGGGCGGACAGCACACATGGATTTGGACAGCCCGGTTTGAAGCCTACACAGCCTTCCCGGCACGCTTGGGCAGCACCCAACCGGGCGAATACCGCTTCTGCATTGTGGGGCGGCGCAAGGCGGCAGGTTCTATTGAGGGGTATCGCTTCTGCTCCAACACGTTTGAAGTCAAGCCGTATTCAAAGATTGCGATTACCGATGTTGTCAAAAATGCCACGTCGGTGAGCTTTACCGTACCAGCTATCCGCCACCCCATAATTGTTAAAAGTGAAATGTTTCCTGCAATCAAGGAGTCCACTAGTGACAAGCGCTTTTGCGTCAGTTGCAACCTGCGCCCTTGGGCAGTTGATGGCAAGTTGGCTGAGGCGGTTCTGGTGGTGAAACAAGGCGAAAAAGAACGCCGTATTAAGGCTGCGTGTGATGCAACGTTGGGGAGATGTTCTGCCGATGTGCCGGCGGGTTTTGGCGCGGTGGCGGTGGAAGTGAAAGATACGGATGGGAATACGGGGGTTAAGGGGTTGTAATGTTGCGGCCTGATTAAACCAGCCACTAAGACGTCGACGGTGTAACCGCTATCTGGTCGCATACAGGCTGATTCCCGGCCTTACCCTGTCGCACAAAAAACAGTCAGACAATAAGGTGATACAAGACACGTAGACGATGATCGAATCTGTTTACTATCCAAAAAAACAACCCCAACAAACGCTGAAGTCTGTCGGGGCTATTCCACTTACACCCTCATCGGTGCTTATGCTGCACCGGTAACGGTCATGCCATCGCGAATCCAGACTGACACAACGGCATTGCCGTTGGCATCATTGTATTGCCAACGACTGTAGCCAAATCCATCCGCGTCCTGCGAGGTGCGCTCGCCGATCGTCTCGACATCTGCCCCTGTGCCCGTCGCCGCGAATACATTCTTGGTTGTACGGTTCCCCGCTCCGGATTCACTGACACGGAACCAGATCAACTTCTGATTTGTGTCGTTCGTCGACGCTGCAGTTCCCAATACCTTCTCGGCAAACTTGATGGAGTCGAGCGGTGACACAGTCGATGCCGTTGAACCGAGACCCAGAAAGCCTGCCTGACCCGGCGTCACCGTTTCATCATAAGTGGTAAGGAATATGTTGGCCACTTTTGCCGACTCGCCCGCAATAAAACTTGAGGATGCATCGTTGAGCTTGTCGAGCAGCGCTACATCAAGCGTAACGGTATTGTTGATTCCATCGGTGAAATCAAGCACCTCCAAACCGTGCACCAACCCCTTGACCGATTCGGTCTGGTCGGTGGGTAATGCGGTGTTCAGTCCCGTCAGGCTGAACTGGTCTTTGCCAATTTGAAAATTGACCGTATCCGAATTGCCGCCGCGACCATAAATACCAGCAAAGTCAAGCGTACTCAGGACAAAAACATCGCCAATCTCCAAAGCAGGATTGGACGGCGCATTCACCAGTTTCTCCGCCCCGATTGCGTAGTCTCCCACCCCGATATTCTTGAACAGCGTGGCTTGGTCATTTTTCAATCCGACAAGCACATAGAAGTGGCTCGGCAAAACTGAACAGGTCGGATAGAAGTGGCTCGGCAAAACTGAACAGGTTGGACAAGTGCATTATTGGGGTTTTGCGCCATGGCAAAGGAGCCGTGGCAGGAGACCAACATGAGCAAATCATCCGGGCGGCGCACGCGTCGCGTATTCAGTGCCGAGTTCAAAGCAAAGGTTGCCT
>SXZD01000199.1 GCA_005788065.1 Burkholderiales bacterium | reverse complement strand
TGGTGAAGCGGTTCTTGCGCTCGCGGGTGTCAAGCCACGGATACCAGATATTCTGGATGCCACCGGCCGAACGCGAGAAGTGCAGATAGATTTCGTCCTGGTTACCGAAGGTTCCCTTGAACCACACATCGCGGCCACGGCGAACCTGCTCGCGCAGGGCTTCTGCCTTGGCTGGGTCTTTGGCTTCAACATCCTTGAACAGGGTTTTCACATAACGGCAGCCTTCAGCATCGTAGCCGGTGGGTTGCGGTTTGTCGCATGAGGGCGGAGCGGCCTGCGGAATGGGCTCATACTTCCATGTAATCGGTCCCTGAAACTCGTGCGTCTCGGGGCCGGTACCGGGGTTCCACACTTTGCGTGCCGCCAGCGTTGCGTAAAAGTTGGCGTTGTACCAATCGCGGTTTGCATTGACCTGCGGCGTACCCTTGTAGATGCCCAAAGGCAGGATGCCGCGCTGATCCAGGTCTTCCAGCGACACGGAGCGCAGGGTGTGGCCAAACTCTTCGCTGCTCACGGGATACTGACCGGCTGCCGGCCAGTAATTATCCTCAACAGCAACGATGCCGGTTTTTTTCTCGATCAGGCCCTGGTCGGTGGCTTGCGCAGAACCCATACCGTTGAAGGCCAGCCAGCCCCCTACCGATACGGCGCTTGCCACCACGCCACCCAGTATCCACTGTTTGCGCATTGCAACTCCTTGTTGTTATGTGTCGGAAGAACAAACGTTCGAAGTGTAGGTCAAACCCCCCCCTCATTCAAGGGAGTTTCAGGCAAAAAACTGTTGTTAGAGCAGATACTTAAAACGAATGTTAACATCGGCGTCGATTACGTTTGTTAACAATTGGTGGCGCGTTTTGGGTGTTCGTTGTTGCTGTGGCTAGTGCAGGCGGCGGGTGTTCTGCGCGTCCTGCGCGTCTTGGGCGTCCGTCGTTGCTCCGGCGGTTCTCCCGGCTCATTTTCTGCGTCTTTGTGCTCGCGCCCTCCTCGCCCCGACTGCGCGGGGCCTCGGGTACGGTCGCATCGCAGTCGCGCAGTCAAATGCCCGGATGCGATCCGGCGGAGTCAACTTCCGAACACCCTCTGACAGATAGGCGCATGTTTGCGCCGCACTGCAGGCTTGCCTGACGATGCCCCCTGTTCACCGCTAACACTCTGCTCTACACTGACCTTTCAAGCGGAGCACGCATCCGCTTCCATCCAAGGAGACACGCATGAAAGAAAAGATCAAAGGTCGGGCCAATCTGCTGGCCGGTGGCGTCAAAGCCAAGGTCGGCGAACTGATGAAGCGCGACGATCTGCTGATTGACGGCAAGTTGCAGCAGGTCAAAGGCGCAGCGCAAATGGCGCGGACCGAGATCGATTCTTCAGCCCAACTGGTCAGCAAGATGGTCAAGTCCAAGGTCAAGGAACTGGGCAAAGCCGCCCATGGGCAAAGCGTGTCCCGCATCAACAAGGCGGCTGCCGATGCACAAACCCTGGTCGGACAGGGCAGCGCCATTGTGCAGCAGGCCATGGAGCAGGCTGGCGCGCTCGCAGCCGGTGCCGTGGGCAAACTGACAGAGACGGTCAAGCAGGCATCAACCGACCCTGTGGGCGCAGCCACAGGCGTGAAAGCAGCCGTCAAGGGGCGAGTCAAGAAAGCCGCAGACACGGCCACGCAGGTTGCAGCCGTTGCAGCAAGCAAAGCCACCGACGTGGTGAAGGCTGTCAAGCCGAAAAAATGAACGTATCCTCGCACCCTGTGTCCGCCTTGCAGCTTTGTTGATATGCCTTATTCACTGAACGGCAAACTGGTTGTTGCCCTGTCATCACGCGCGCTGTTCAATTTCGAAGAAGAAAACGAAGTCTTCGAGCAGCATGACGACCGCCGCTACATGGATTTGCAGCTTGAACGCCTGGAAGTACCAGCCGGTCCGGGCGTGGCTTATCCGCTGGTGAAAAAGCTGCTGGCTTTCAACAGTGATGGTGAACATCGGGTGGAGGTTGTCATCCTATCCCGCAATGACCCTGTTTCCGGTTTGCGTGTATTCCGCTCTGCCACGGCATTGGGGCTGAACCTGACACGCGGTGTGTTTACGCGTGGTGCTGCCCCTTATGGCTATTTGAAACCACTGGGGGCGCATCTGTTTCTGTCGGCCAACGAGTCTGACGTGAATGAAGCGCTGGCCAACCAGTTTCCGGCTGCCCGCGTTTTCAACCACTCAGTGGTGGATGCGCAGCGCCACCCGGGCGAACTGCGGATTGCGTTTGACGGCGACGCAGTGCTCTTCAGCGACGAGGCCGAGCGCATCTATCAAAATGATGGTCTGGATGCATTTCAATCCCACGAAGCGAGCAAGGCACTTCAACCGCTGGGCGACGGGCCTTTGAAACCTTTGCTGGAGGCCTTGCATACGCTGCAGAATTCGGCAGGGCATCTGCCCGTGAAAATTCGCACCGCATTGGTCACTGCCCGCAGCGCGCCTGCGCATGAACGTGCCATCCGCACGCTGATGAGCTGGAATATTTCCGTTGATGAAGCGATGTTTCTCGGCGGCCTGGAAAAGGGGCCCTTCCTGCAATCGTTTGAACCGGACTTTTTCTTTGACGATCAACTTACGCACTGTGAATCAGGCTTGCGCGCCGGACCGACAGCGCAGGTCATTCCTCGCTGGCGAAAACAGGGCTGAGAAGATCTGATGAATCGCTGCCCGAAGAGGTGGCACACGTGATGAGAGACCACGATGTTTGAAGTTGCCCGACAAACCCTGCAGGGATACTTGCTGCCGCCGGCCTCGGTGCTGTGCATCGCATGCGCCGGCTTGCTGCTGATGATCGGCTTGCTGACCGGTGTGTGGAAATTTGCGCAGATGTGGCGCAACCACCGCGGTCTTGCGCATCCATATGTCGACATCGCACACCGCGCAGCGCTGATGTACAGCTTTGCGTGCGTTGTGATGGCAGCATTGGCTGCGTTCAGCGTGTGGTCAGCGAGAGTGAATTTCATTGCGGCGCTGTTGCCGCTGATCTACTTTTTCGCGGCAGTGTTTTCCTACATGCTGCAAGGGCTGTTGAGCGGACCGGATAACCAGATGCGGCAACCGCATCGATTCGGTCAGTTTCCGATGCCGCGTGCGCTGCTGGGCCTGTTCATGGGCTCGCTGATCGTCGCTGAGATTGGCGGCATTGCGGTGTTGTTGGTCGGATTTCTCAAGCATCCGATGGTGGGCAATCTGATGCCGTGATCAGGCGTCAGATACTGTGGCGATCGTTGTTCGTCTTTGGCGTCCGGATTCGCTCCGAACGCCGTCTGACACTAAGGCACATGATCGAACAGCACTGCAGGCCAGCCTGAGCGACTCTCACAGAACCAGCGCAGCAATCATCCCCCAAAGATGGTCTTCAGCGCCGGATGCTGCAAACTTCTCGGGTGCGCGAATGCGAAAAACTCCTCCGTCACCCCCGCCGCATCGCCCAGATGCACCAAGCCACCACCCGCCGTCATCTCAGCCGGATCGCGGCACGGCAGCGCAAATGCACCCATGCCATTGCGTCCAAAAGCCTCCAACAGCGCCAGATCATCAAACTCGCCCACCACCGTCGGCTCGATACCCAACTCCTCAAACCAGTGCTCAAGCCGCGGTCGCAGCGCATTGCGTCGCGACGGCATGAGAAACGGCGCGCGAGCCAAGCGTTCAGGAAAGCCACCGGAAAAGTCGCCAGCCTTGCTCGCATGAATGAACACCCGCACCGGATACTCAAACAGCTTCGTTACCCGCAAATGCGAGCTGCCGCTCACACCGGGGCGCTCTGCAAGCACAAGATCGATCCGGTGCTGCACCAGTTCAGAGCACAGCACATCAAAATGCCCCTCCGTGCAGCTGATGCGCACAGATTGCGGCAACGCCAACACCGGTTCCAGCGCCTGATACGTGACCGATTTGGGCAACGCATCTGCAATGCCCACCGACAGTCGCAGGGTGTGATCCAACGCATCGTCCCGCAGGCTGTCCTCCAACTGGTCGCCCAACTGGAAAATCTGGTCGGCGTACCGCAAGGCAACCCTACCGGCCTCTGTCAATGCCAGCCCCCGACCCGCCGGCTGGAACAGTGCCCTACCGATGCTGCGCTCCAGCTGTGCCACCTGGGTGGACAGGGTCTGGGTGCGCACATTCAGCCTTTCTGCCGCTGCGGTCATGCTGCCCAGACGGGCCACCATCCAAAAATAGCGTAAATGATGGAAATTCAGATCGTGCGCCATTCAAACCTGCCATGTGGTGTGGGGACGGAGACATTTCAAGGGATCGGATATCCAATAAAATTGGATGGTTGATTCCATATTATCCGCTTTATTCTGACACATTGTCTGCCTACAATGTCAAACTGATAAGCGGAACATTGGTCCGCCGTTCTTACACACAAGGAGTTGTACTCATGAAACGCATTTTGCTGTTTTTAGCCACCAACCTGGCCATCATGGTGGTGCTTGGCATTACTGTCAGCGTCTTGGGTCTGACCGGCTTTTACAGCGCCGGCAACCTGAATCTCGTCAAGCTGCTGGGTTTTGCAGCCGTCATGGGCTTTGGTGGTGCTTTCATCAGCCTGTGGATGAGCAAACCCATCGCCAAATGGAGCACAGGCGCCCAGGTCATCGAGCAACCGCGCGACCAGGTGGAAGCCTGGTTGGTGCAGACCGTGCAGACGCTGGCACAGCGCGCCAACATCGCCATGCCCGAAGTAGCCATCTACGACGGCGAGCCCAACGCATTTGCGACCGGTCCGAGCCGCAACAACTCGCTGGTGGCGGTGTCCACAGGTCTGTTGCACTCCATGAGCCGCGAAGAAGCCGAGGCCGTGCTGGCGCATGAAGTGGCGCACGTGGCCAACGGCGACATGGTCACGTTGACGCTGATTCAGGGTGTGGTCAACACGTTTGTGTTCTTCATCGCCCGCGTGGTGGGCAGCATTGTGGACAACGCTCTGCGCAAGAACGACGAAGAGAGCAGCGGCCCGGGCATCGGCTACTACGCAACCGTGCTGGTCACCGAGATTGCGCTCGGTGTGCTGGCATCGGTCATCGTGATGTACTTCTCACGTCAGCGTGAATTCCGCGCCGACCGGGGTGCGGCAGACTTGATGCGTACGCCCACACCGATGATCAACGCCCTGCGTCGTCTGGGCGGACTGCAGGCCGGCACCCTGCCGTCGAACATGGCGGCCTCCGGCATCGGTACCCCCGGCGGCATGGCCAGCCTGTTCTCCAGCCATCCGTCGATCGAAGAGCGCATCGCTGCGCTGCGCCAGGGCTGATCTGACAACCGGCGCCTCTGTACGGGGCGCCGGACATCACAGGGCCTGCATGCAGGCTGCACCTGACCCGACTTTGCCCTATTGGAATCAACATGGAACTTTTGATGGACCCCAATGTGTGGCTGGCGTTTTTCATGCTGGCCGCCCTGGAAATCGTGCTGGGCATCGACCACGTGATCTTCATCACGGTGTTGGTGTCCAAATTGCCCGCCCACATGCAGAACAAGGTACGACAGTTCGGGCTGATCTTTGCCATGGCCTCGCGCGTCGCGTTGCTGTTTTCGTTGTCATGGATCATCGGGCTGACAGAGCCGCTGTTCACCGTTCTCGAGAAATCGATCACGGGCCGCGACCTTGTGCTGTTTTTCGGGGGTCTCTTCCTGCTGTGGAAAGCAACCAAAGAGATCTACTCCGAAGTGGAAAACAAGCATGAAAGCTTTGAAGAACACACCACGCTGACCAGCAGCGCCAAAACCGGCGCCGCGTTGTTCTGGACATCCATCGTGCAGATCGGCATCCT
>SXZD01000198.1 GCA_005788065.1 Burkholderiales bacterium | reverse complement strand
GTGACCGCTTTGGTTTCGCGGTCGTGTTTGCAACCTTCCTGATCGCCGGATTGGTTCAGGGGGAACAGCACCTCAGCGCTGAATTTTCCGCCTTCTTCCAACACCGCATTCATGGTGTCGGCATCCATGTCGGCGTATTTAGGCATGGATTTAAGTTCAGTTTCTGCATTGAGCAATTCATGCAGAACGAATTGCATGTCACGAAGCGGCGGAATGTACTGTCCCATGATGGTCTCCTCTATACAACGGAACAACGAGTGTCAGTGGTGGCTCGCCCTACGAGCCGGTCAAAACCTTTTTTGGCCATCACAACCGCATCGGTGCGGTGCATCAGCCGTCCGCTCTGGTGCGCCGCCAGAGTCAGTCCAAACATTTCAAACACGAGCTGTTCGGCTGCCAGACCGTCGGGCAAATCGCCCGCGTCCACGGCCTGCCGCGTTGCCCGCAACAATTCTTTTTCCCATGCCGACAACATACGGACCAGTTCATCGCGGATGGGACCGGGCCGGTCGTCATATTCTGATGCGCCCGACACATAGATGCACCCACTGTGAATTTCCATGCCGACTTTTTCAAGCCAGCGCATGAAAATCGCTTCCAGTCGCGGCAGCCCCCGTTTTTCGGGAAGGCTGGGTAACAGCACAGCTTCTACAAAACGCCGCTCATATTCTTTCAACACCTGTATCTGCAGATCTTCGCGCGACCCGAAGTGGGCAAATACGCCGCTCTTGCTCATCTGGATACGGTCAGCCAACACGCCGATGGTGAGGCCTTCAAGGCCTTCACGGGACGCGATGTCTAACGCTGCATCCAGTATGGCTGCGCGGGTCTGTTCGCCTTTTCTCATGGGTCGGTCGGTGCGGCGGATAAACGTGAAAATTGAACGGTCGTTCTTTTTACGTCTCCGCAAGGAAAATGTCAATTCGGGTGAGTACACGGGGGATACTCTTACGGGCGACTTGCTGCCCCGCAGCATGAACCCTTGGCTCTGCAAGGGATTGATTTTGACGGCTTGGGCACAGTATCACGATGTGGGCCACAAGATACCGTGCAGCGCAACAAATTGAAAAAAATTCAAACTTGCCTGCCAGAAGGCATCTTGAACACGGCTTGACCCGACACCGGAAACACCTGCAAGCCGCTGAGGTCCTTCAATGTATGCATGCCCGTGAAGGCACCGAATGCCGGCAGGATGACTTGATCGCCGCGACGGACAAAGCACGGCAGCCGCACGCTGTCGCGACCCCGACCGCTCAAACGGATGGCCGGATGCAGATGCCCGGCCAAAGACGGCAGGGTGAAATGTTCATCTGGTTCGTGCAGCCCCCAAAGTCCGCCGAAATCGACAGGCGCCTCTACGCAAGCAATGTCCATCTCGGCCGGTGGGTCGCCGCTGCGCGCATCATGGTTGCCGCGGACGAGCGTCATTTTTACATGGGCATTGTGGCCTCGCCACACGCCGAAAGACGCCAGACTGTCCGACTGCTGCACATGTTCGGAATGAAACAAATCGCCCAAGACCACAAGATGACCTGCAGCGGTGAGGTGCAACAAGGCCTGCAAGCGTTCCAGCGTGTCATCTGTCGTACCGATCGGCACCGGCACACCCAATTTGCGGAATGCCGCTGCCTTGCCGATATGGACATCGGCCACAAAGACGGTTTGGCAACGCGGCCACCACAGCGCGCGTTGCGGCAACAGCGCAAGCGTTTCACCGGCCAGATCCAGTGCGATGTGTTCAGCCAAGTTCCACCGCCTTTTCCAATTCTGCGACCATGCGTGCAACCCGGTCATTGAGGCTTTCCGTGCTCAACTTTTCGCGCAGACGGTCCACCATCAAGGGAAAAGCCAGCGGTGTGGGCCTTTGTATGGTGACCGATTTCCACTGCAGGGTGCGAATACCCGCCAGGCACTCACGTAAACGTCCGATTTCCAGTTCCTGTTCCATCGCCTCACGCCGCGCCTGCAACAGCAATGCATTGTCGGGGTCGTATTGGTCAAACACGTCATAAAAAAGTCCAGACGATGCCTGCAATTGCTTGGTGCTTTTGCCCGCACCCGGATAACCGGTGAACACCAGACCCGCAATGCGCGCAATCTCGCGGAAACGTCGCTGCGCCAATTCGCCGGCATTGAGCGATCCCAACACATCATCAAGCAGATTGTCTTCTGAAAACAGCGCATCGCCTGCATGCAAATGCGCAGCCCAACCCGGGTCCTGGGCACTGAGCAATTCAAAACCGTAATCGTTCACCGACATCGAAAAAGTACCGGGCGCATTGCGCGCTTTGCGCCAGGCCAGCAGACTGGCCAAACCCAGATTCACAGTCCGGCCTGCAAATGCATAGACAAACAGATGAAAACCTTCGCGACTGCGCAGGGTTTCAATGACCAGAGTGTCGGCCGACGGCACGGCAGACCATGCAGCCTGTACATTGAGCAATGGCCGGATGGCTTTGAATTCCGGGTCTTTGAGACCAGCGGGTGTTTGTGCCGTTTGCAACAATTGCAAACAGGACCGCGCCAATTCGGAAGACAGCGGCATTTTGCCGCCTTGCCATTGCGGCACAGCCCCCTTGCCCCGCGGGGCTTTACGCACCCACGCAGTCATGTCGCGCACACGGACCAATTCAAGGACACGTCCTGCAAAGGTGAAGCAGTCGCCCGGTTTCAGGCGGGCAATAAAACTTTCTTCAATGCTGCCGATGCGGCCGCCCGTCATCCACGCCACACTCATGGAGGCATCGGACACAATGGTGCCCACCGACATGCGATGACGTCTGGCAATGTCTGCGCGGGGCACGCGGTAGACGCCCGCTTCATCTTTGGCAATCCGGTGAAAATCCGGATACGCCTTCAAACTTGCGCCACCGCCCTCTACAAATGCCACAACCCAATCAAACCCCTCCCGCGTGAGCGACCGGTAAGCCCATGCACCCTGCACTTCTGCATACAAGGCATCGGGTGTGAATCCGGTTCCCAGCGCAATCGTCACCAGATGCTGCACCAGGCAATCGGTTGCCAATTGCGGGCTGTGCCGGGATTCAATCGCGCGGTTCAATGCCGCATGTCGCGCAGCCGCTGCTTCAACCAGTTCCCATGCATGGGTCGGCACAATGGTGACCTGCGATACGCGTCCGGGCGCATGGCCAGACCGCCCCGCCCGCTGCAACAGGCGCGCAACACCCTTGGGCGACCCGATCTGCACCACACATTCCACCGGCAAAAAATCGACACCCAAATCGAGGCTGGACGTGCACACAACAATTTTCAGAGACCCTTCCTTGAGTCCCTGCTCCACCCAGGCGCGAATTTCCTTGTCCAGAGAACCGTGATGCAAAGCCATCAGGCCCGCCCAATCGGGCCGCGCCTGCAGCAGCGCCTGGTACCAGATCTCTGCCTGCGAACGGGTATTGGTAAAGACCAATGCAGTGCTCACCCGATCCAGTTTGTCGACCAGTGCATCCAATTGCTTCAAACCCAAGTGCCCCGCCCACGGAAAGCGGTCTACCGATGCCGGTATCAAGGTATCAATCACGATTTTCTTGGGCACTTTGCCCTGCACCAATTCGCGGGGCCGCGGACATGCATGCAAAAGCACATCCATCGATTGCTCCAGATTGCCCAAAGTGGCCGACAGGCCCCATGTCAGCAATTGCGGATTGAGACGACGGATGCGTGCCAGCGCCAGTTGCAGTTGCACACCCCGCTTGTTGCCGATGAGCTCATGCCATTCATCAACAATCAGAACGCAAAAACCGGACAGCACATCATCCGCATTTTTTTTGGCCATCATCAGCGTCAGGCTCTCAGGTGTGGTCACCAACACCAGCGGTGGCGTTTTTTCAATGGCAGCGCGCTGTGCAGTGGGCGTATCGCCCGTGAGCAAACCCACACGCGCACCAGGAACCAGATCGGCAAACGTTTCTCCGAGTGCCCGTGCGGTATCTGCAGCCAAGGCGCGCATCGGTGTTATCCACAGAATGCGTGTGCGTCCGCTGCGCAGGACATCGTCCACGCACAAGGCACCCAAACCCACCGCCAATGTCTTGCCGGAACCGGTACTGGCATGCAGCAAACCACTGCAGCCCGCGGCCATGTGCTTCCAGACTTCTCGCTGGAATGGAAACGGCGACCAGTCGCGCGCAGCAAACCAGTCTGCAATCGACTTCTGTGTCAGACGGGTCATGCGCATGGGGTGTCGCTCTTTTGACCCTCTGCTGATGTGGATACATCTGCGGGCAAGAGTTCGGCCGGCACACCCGCACCCAGCGCGTGCAAGCGCTTGCGTGTTGCAACTGACACACCGGCATAAACAGCGTGACGCAAGTGCTGTGCATTTGCAGCGTCCAGCACATCCGCAGTACGGACAGCGGTTCGCCACGGCACATTCACAATCCAGCCTTCCAATGGATCTGCATCGGTGGGTTGGTCGTAGGTATTGGCATTTCGCATCCAGGCCAGCACGGCTTGCACAATGCACATCACCGCGTCGAGTGCATCGCCTTTGCCGTCTGTCTGCATTGCGCTGAGGATATCGGGATGAATCAACAGCTTGAGTTTGTCGGACACATTCAAAAGACTTTCAATGAGGTGTCGACGTTCGTCATCGCGGGCTGCACTTTGCATGCGCGCATCATCATGCTTGTAAGATTTTGCATTCAGCAATTGTCGCGCCATGAAACCCGGATACGCCTCCAGCGCCATGCGGTCTGGACGACCCTCGGGCCGCATGCCCGGCAGATACGCATCGAGTCGCTGCAGCAGGGCCGAGCCGGCGTGCAGCATATAGGCCACGGGCGGATTGACCCATTTCATCGAGGGCGATGATTTGGCCGGACGGTCACTGGCCCGATGCGCAAATTTTTGCCCCGGTGGATGTGCGTCACACCAAGCCTTGAACACCTCGCGAATTTCAGCGCGCTCCAGCGCTGTGTAAAACCGTGTCCATGTATCCCAAGCCTTGACGGACACATCACCATGACCGGGCCATTGCAATGTTTCAGTCACCAATCGTGACAACCCAAACGGCATGTCGATCGCTGCCACCCACGGCGGACTGTCGGCGAGAAATTTTTCAAGTTCATCGAGTTTACGAAACGCAAACAGGGACTTGACATCGCAGCGCACGGTATCGCCATCGCGCTCTATCCGCGCGGCTGCCACCATCACCGGCTTTGAAGACGATGGCGCAGAAGAAAAATCAATGCCGTACATCAGCGGAATGTGCTGGCTGTCAGCCAATGATTGCAAGGTCATGAACGCACCTGTAACAAGGCTTGCAAATCGGCCAGTGTCGCCGCCTGTTCCAGCGGTTTGTCATCGCGGATTCTCAGCATGCGCGGAAAGCGCACCGCCACGCCGCTTTTATGCCGTGTGGAGTGCGCAATGCCTTCAAATCCCAATTCAAACACCATGGACGGAACCACGCGCCGGACAGGTCCGAACTTCTCCAGCAGATTGGCACGGATGGCTTTGTCCACGCGGCGAAATTCTTCATCGGTCAAACCCGAATACGCTTTTGCAAACGTCACCAATTGCGGCAACGATGGATCGACCCACTGCGGACCCTGGTTTGCCTTTTGATTGTGGGGGCCGTCATCTGCTCCCGACGCTTGTTCTGATCCATTTGTTGACGCACTGTCCGATGCGCCCTCGCGTCGCTTCTCACCCAGACTGTCGCGCAATTGACGGCACATCTGCGCAACCTCGGCTGCCTGTGGTGGACGGTCCCACACTGCAAACGTGTAATCGGTGTACAGCGATGCCCGCCGCCCATGCCCGGCCTGCGCATACACCAGCACAGCGTCGATCGACATGGGTTCAATTTTCCATTTCAACCACACACCCTCATTGCGGGTTCGACCGACGCCATACGCTGCCGTGCGGGCTTTGAGCATCAGGCCTTCCACGCCCTGCTCACGCGACCGCGACCGCTCTGCTTTCAGTGCATTCCAGTCAGTACAGGGCAATAAAGTGGACAGGCGCAGCGCAGGGCTCACCGCCATGCACTGGGCGCAAACCGCTTCCAGCTTTTCACGGCGCTGCCATTGCGCTTGCGGACGGATATCCATGCCGCTGTTTTCAAGCAGGTCATAAGCCAAAAAAATGACAGGGTGTGATTGCCGCAATTTGGCATCCACCCGCTTGCGCCCCAAGCGCACCTGCAAACTGGCAAAAGAAGCCAATTGCCCCGCTTTGTCGTGCCCTTGCGGGTGCAGCACCAGAATTTCGCCATCCATGACGGTGCCGTCAGGCCATGTCGCTGCCATCTCCACCAATTCCGGAAACGTGTCGTTCAGCAGTTCTTCTCCGCGCGACCAGATATTCACCGCACCGGCGCGCTTGACGATCTGTGCGCGAATGCCGTCGTATTTCCATTCAGCCAACCAGTCGCCTGCATCGCCCAAATCCTCGACATCGCCCTCCAGCGGATGCGCCAGAAAAAACGGATAGGGCATGAGATCGGTGGTCGCATTCGAACGTGCGTCACTTTCCGGCAGTGTCAGGGAAATCCAATCACTGGCCTGCGGCTGCGACACTTGCGCAAATGCGATCATGCGCTGGGCCAGGATACGTGCATCCAGGCCGGTCAGTTGAGACAAAGCACGGATCACCAATGCCCGCGACACGCCAACGCGCAAACCACCACCCACCCACTTTACAAACAGAAAGCGCTCTTGCGCCTGCATCTGCATCCACAGATCGCTGACCGCTTGCAATGCATCGGACTCATCCAATCCTCGCAAAGGCAGCACCCGCTGTTCGATGCATTCAGCCAGACCCAATTCCAGTTCGGTGTGCGGCAATGGCAGCAGCAGTGAAATGGTTTCGCCCAGATCGCCCACGGCCTGATAGGACTGTTCAAACAGCCAATCGGGCACTGCAGCCAACTGGCAGGCTGCGCGCCGCATCAGTGCCGTGCTGACGGTGCGCCGGATGCGGCCACCGATCAGAAAAAAAATAGCCCATGCAGCATCGGCGTGCGATGCGCTTTTCAGAAAATGGACAATGTGTCCACATTTGCGCTGTGTAGATGTAGACCCGTCAAGGTCAAGATACAGTTTTGCGAAGGCCTTCACGCGGTTTCCTCTGCGCCGAATTCAGTGGCAAAGGGCTGTGCATCCAGACCCGTTTCCTGCAGGTAGCGCACCAGCGTGGGCACCGAACCATGCGTCACGATGACGCGCGACGCCCCCGTGGCTGTAATGGCCTGCAGCAAACCATCCCAATCTGCATGGTCCGACAGGACAAAGCCTGCGTCTACACCGCGACGCCTGCGCGCGCCGCGCAGCTGCATCCAGCCCGATACAAATGCATCCGCATGGTCACCCATGCGTTTGAGCGTTCCACTGCCTTGCCAGGCAGGCGGTGCAATGATGCAGGCACGCTTCCAGTCATTCGCGGCGCGGGCTTCGGTCAACGACAGTGTGTCCGGCAGGGCAACACCTTCTTCCCGATACGCGACATTCAGACTTTCGACAGCGCTGTGAACAATGATGGGGCCAATGGATGGGTCCAGTCCTGCCAACAGGCGCTGGGCTTTGCCAAACGAATAACAGTAAATGACGCTGGCACGGCCCTCTGCTGCATTGGCTGCCCACCAGGCATTCATCTGTTGCATGACGGTGGCCTGTGCTTGCCAGCGGTACACCGGCAAACCGAAAGTGGATTCGGTGATGAAGGTGTCGCAGGCCACCGGTTCGAAGGTATCACAGGTCACATCGCTTTGAACGCGATAATCACCTGACACCACCCATGTCTGGCCGCCGCTGCGAATACGCACCTGTGAGGAACCCAGAACATGACCGGCCGGAAACAGCGTGACCTCGGCATCGTGGATGCGCATCGGTTTGCCGTAGGGAACGGTTTCAAGGGATATGGCGCCCAAGCGGGCTTGCAGGACACCGGCACCGGGAGACGATGCCAGATAGCGGGCATGACCCGTGCGGGCGTGGTCGGCGTGGGCGTGGGTAATGACAGCATGATCCACCGGCCGCCATGGGTCGATGTAGAACCGGCCAGACGGGCAATAAAGGCCCTCCGGCCTGAGTACGACGAGATCATCCGGTCTGACCACACTGCACCTGCCTGTTTGCTACCTGGATTGCTACCTGGATTCCTGCTTGGTTTCCTGATTGGATTGCTGCTTTGAAAATAGGTGGCTGCGTTATCATAGACGCTGTCACGTTTCGCGCACCCGCAACGCATTGTACGCCAGATGGATCAGACCTTTGTCACCGACCTGATACAACGCAATCCTGTCATTCCGCTGCTGCGGCTTGAACGCCTTCCCGACGTTCTGCCGCTGGTAGAGGCCCTGCAGGAGGGCGGCATGCGCGCAGTCGAAATCTGGCTGCCGCACCCCCGCGCGGCCGATGTCCTCGATGCCCTCAGAGAACACTGCAGCGACATCACCGTGGGCGCTGGCGGTGTGCGCTCGGCTGCGGAAGTCAAACAAGCCCGCGCGCTGGGCGTGCATTACATCAGTTCGCCGGGCCTGAATCCGACGGTCATCCAGGCCTGTGCAAAATGGCGCATTCCGTGTCTTCCGGGCGTGGCCACCACCAGCGAGTTATTGCTGGCCCGCGAACTGGGTCTCAAACAACTGATTTTGTATCCGGCTGTGCTGCCCGGCATGCGGGCACTCGCCCAAAACTGGTATCAACTGGACCCCGAATGCCGCTTTGTCGCCCAAGGGAGGCTATCGCAAGCTGAAGCGGCCCTGTGGTTGGAGTTGCCCAATGTCAGTGGCGTGCATGCAGAATGGCTTGCAGACGATGAAGACCTTCAGCGCAGGCAGTGGCGTGTCATCACCGAAAAAGCCCGCCGTGCCACCCTCATGCCCGGCATCCGCAAACTCGGCGATGCGGTCATGCCACCAGCAGCCTCATCCGAGGCGGCCTGACGCACTGGCCGCCAACATGCGGATGGCATCGCAATTGCTCCAGGAAAAACACTTCTGAGCGGCCTCTTCCGCGGGCAACCACTGGTATTGCAGATGTTCGCGCGGGGCCAGTTTAACCACCGCATCGCGGGGCACACACAGGGAAAACCAGTGCTCTGTGTTGTGCGTGACGCCGGGGGCATAGCGCCAGCGCCAGTGCTCAAAAATTTCATACTGGATGCTGTGCTGCAGGTCACGCATGACCCACAGGTCGCGCGCTGAAACCGCTGCGCTGTCGGCCTGCGGCAAGTGTGCCTGCAGACCGGTCTCTTCCATGACTTCACGCACGGCTGTCTCTGCAGGCGGCTCATCGGCCGTGTCTTTGCTGCCGGTGACGGATTGCCAGAAACCGGGGTGATCCGCCCGCTCCAACAACAGGATTTCATGGTCTGGTGAATGGATCAGCACCAACACCGATTCCGGAATTTTATGCGGCATGGACATCCTGTACTGCGTGATCGTGTCGGGCAGCGCGCCGCAGCCACGCCACGCCCAGCAACAACCAGAAAAAGCCCGCTGTCACAGCGCCACCGCCACCGGAGGACCCGCTGCTGGCGCTGACCGTCCCGGTGCTGCCCGATGGGCTGGTTGCAGAAGAAGTTCCGCCGGTCGTACCCGAAGTACCGCCCCCCACGGCACTGCCCGATCCAGCATCGCCCGCCGATGTCGGCCCCGCACTTCCACCGGCCAGCAAAACCAGGGTTTCTGCCGTGTGCTGCACACCGGTGGCCAAGTCCGTCACTTGCAAGGCAAAGCGCCCCGACCCTGCAGCCCCGGCTGGTGGGCTGACCTGCAAAATGGCATTTTCGGTTCCGGACAAGGTGAAAGCGGGGCCAGCGACCTGCTGCCAACTGAACCGAAGTCCGCGACTGCCCGATGCCGACGAAAGCGTGGCATCAAGCGACACGGGGTTGCTGGATGTCATCACCGTTGCGAACGGAACATTGGCGATCGGGCGTCCGCTGCGGGCCTGCGTGACCGCGCCCAAGGGATTGACGATGCCATCGCCGCAGCGCACCGTATTGCAGTAACAGGGATTGTCGATCACCCCCGTTGAAGGCGTGGCTGCGGCCGGCGGCGGACACTGCTGCACCGGGTTGGAGGCGGGAAATGCCTTGGCCGTCGCTTTCAGCGATGACACGGCCTGGTCGGCTGTCCAATCAGGGCGCACCTGCAAGAGCAGTGCAATCAGCCCCGACACGACCGGCGTTGAAAAACTGGTGCCCGCTTCCTGCCGCACAAAATGACCTGTGGGGTCGGGGCGACCATCCGGCAATTGCCGGTTGCTGGCCACCACATAAGAGCCGCCTGCATCACTGGGCGCCATGAAAACAGCTGACCGGCCTCCGGTTCCGCTGTACGCGCTGTAACCCACTTTGCGTCCGTCGGGCGACACTGCACCGACAGCCACTGC
>SXZD01000197.1 GCA_005788065.1 Burkholderiales bacterium | reverse complement strand
CGCACGTCCCAAACCCAGCATGATGCCGCCCACCACTCCGGCCTTGGTGTAGGGCAGCACGATGTAACGCACCACTTCCCACGTTGTGCAGCCCAGTCCGTAGGCCGACTCCTTGAGCATGGGCGGCACCACCTCAAACACGTCGCGCATCACGGACGCAATGAATGGCAGGATCATCATCGCCAGAATCAAACCCGCACACAGAATGCCGATACCGTTGAATGCACCGGAGAACAACTTGCCCACGATGGGCAACTGACCCAGCGTAGCAGCCAGCGCAGGCTGCACATACTCGGCAAACAGGGGCGCAAAAATGAAAAGGCCGAACATGCCATAGATGATGGAAGGCACAGCTGCCAGCAGTTCAACGGCCGTACCCAAGGGGCGACGCAGCGGAACCGGACACAACTCCGTGAGAAACAGCGCGATGCCAAAACTCAGGGGCACTGCGATCACCAATGCAATCAGCGATGTGATCAAGGTACCGTAGATGGCAATCAAGCCACCGAACTCACCATTGATGATGTCCCATTCAGCCGTCACAAAAAACCCGGGGCCGAATTGCTTCAGCGCCGGCCATGCATTCATGAGCAAAGAGATGATGATGCCGGCCAATGCGACCAGAACCACCAGCGCAAACAGCTGCGTTACTCCGTGAAAAAGTGCGTCCTGAGCCTTTTGACGCCTGGCAATCTCGATTGCCTGCTGCGTCGGCTTGTCTGCTGACACGACTGTGCTCATGTATGAGTGTCTCTCTGTTGTTGTGCAAAGGGGGGCTGGCAGCCCCCCGCTTCAGAAACCGGCCTGCGCCAGCCTCCCTACCGAAAACCGGCTCTGGCCGGCGTCCGGTATTTTACTTGCCTTCAACCTTGTTCCAGACGTTTTTGCGGATGTAATCCGCTGTGGCGTCGGGGATCGGAACATAATCCAGATCGATGGCCAACTGCTTGCCTTCTTTCATGCCGAATTCGAAGAACTTCAGCACCTCAGCCGTGCGCTGCGGATTATCAGGCTTTTTGTAGATCAGGATGAAAGATGCCCCCGTGATCGGCCATGACTTGGCACCGGCTGCGTTGGTGATAAATGTACCCATGCCCGGAATCTTGGCCCAGTCTGTGCCGGCTGCAGCAGCCGCAAAGGTCAGGTCATCAGGTTCCACGAACTTGCCATCGGCATTCTTCAGCGTGGCATAGGTCATCTTGTTTTTCTTGGTGTAGGCATATTCCACGTAACCGATGGAGTTCTTGACGCGCGACACGTTGGCTGCGACGCCTTCGTTACCCTTACCGCCAACGGATGAGGTGGCAGGCCACTTCACGGCTGCGCCAGATCCGACTGCATCTTTCCAAGCCGTGCTGACTTTGGCCAGATAGTCGGTGAAGATGGCCGTTGTTCCGGAACCGTCAGCACGGTGGACCACGGTGATGTCGCCCGATAGTTTGAGACCGGGGTTCAGGTCGGCAATCCGCTTGTCGTTCCAGTTGCTGATCGTGCCCTGAAAAATGTCAGCCAGCGTCTGACCGTCCAGCTTCAGCTCGCCGGGCTTGACACCGTCGAGGTTCACCACGGGCACCACGCCACCGATGATGGCCGGGAACTGCAACATGCCATCCGCTTCAAGGTCGGCTGCCTTCACAGGGTTATCTGTGGCACCAAAGTCAACGGTTTTGGCCTTGATCTGCTTCACGCCGCCGGAGGATCCGATCGACTGGTAGTTCATGTTGACGCCCGTCTTGGCTTTGTAGGCCTCTGCCCATTTCGCGTAGATCGGATACGGAAACGTCGCACCAGCGCCTGTAATTTCCGTCGCCAGTGCGGAAGAACTGACTGACACGATACCTGCTGCCACTGCAGCGGAGAGCATTACTCGGTTAAACAAAGATTTCATGACTCGAAATTCCTTTTGCATACAGCGGGACAACCCCGACACCCGAAGTCTATCGGCAGAATATTACAGTTCGATGAAACTCCATAATTGGTAACATACATTTCACGCGCATGGCACGATCGCGCACATTTGTGGCATTCTCGCTGCAAAATGAAACGGTTAACGCTATGAAGCCCACCCTGACATCGGCCCGGCCCGCTTTTTTCAGAGCACTTTCCCGCTCCTTTTACAGGACTTGCATTGCAATTGCGTGTTTAGGCGCCCTGGCTGCGGCCAGCCTCATGCACAATCCAGCCCTTGCGCAAGGCAAGACACCGACCCTGGACGCCAACCAACTGGTCGAGCAGTTGCTCAAGGAAGTGCCGCCCTTGGACAAACCCCTGAAGCTGAAAATCTGCCTGTTTGACCCCTTGGGCAAAGTCGGCCCGGTCCACAGCCTGGCCAAAGACCTCACCATTGCCGCGCAAAAGTGGAATGTGTTTGCAGAACTTCAGGTTTACACCAACGAAGGCGTTGCAGCCAACTCGTTTACCACCGGACAGTGCGAAGTGGTGGGATTGACCACCCTGCGAGCCCGCCAGTACAACCAGTTCATGGGCAGTGTGGATGCCGTCGGAGCCATCAGCAACTACAAACAGATCAAAACCCTGCTCACCATGCTGATGAGCAGCGAGAAGCTCTATCAGCGGTCCATTCAGGGGCAGTACCAGATTCTTGGCATGGGCCCCATGGGCGCGGCCTATGTCATCGTCAACGACAGATCCATCAACTCCATTGAAAAAGCGGCCGGCAAGCGCGTGGCAGTGATGGACTGGGACCGCAGCCAGGCACGCATGGTGCAGCAACTCGGTGCCCAGCCGGTGGCCAGCGACATCACCAATTTCCACACCAAATTCAACAACCAGTCGGTTGACATTGTGGCTGCGCCTGCGATTGCGGTCGGCCCGCTGGAACTGTACCGGGGCATGGGCGACAAAGGCGGCATCTATCGGCTGCCCCTGCTCAACCTGACCGGCTCGGTGGTCATGAACCGCACCCGGTTCGAGAAAGAAATTCCGGATCTGGATGACAGACTGCGCAAGATGCGCAAATTTGGCGTCCAGTTCCTGGACATTGCCATCAACATGATTGAAAAAACCGAAGCCCAGATTCCCAACCGTTACTGGGTGGACCTCACGGAGGACGACAAGCGCAAATATTTCCTCATGATGCGCGAAGCCCGCATGCAACTCACACAGGAAGGCGTTTACCATCCGGCCATGATGGCGCTGCTCAAGCGCGTGCGCTGCAACCATGAACCGACCAACGCCGAATGCTCCATGCCAGAAGAAACCAACACCACTGCGCCCTGATCTGAATCCCTGCAACACGGCATGACTCACCTCTACCTCACCGCTGTCAACCATCTGACCCGTCTGGGATGGCTGGCTGCCCAGGCGCTGATTGCGCTGGCCATCATCATCTGCTGCGGCAATGCCCTGTCGCGCAAGTTTTTCGACCTCAGCTCCAATGCGTTTCTTGAGGCGCAGTGGTACTGCTTTGGCGCTGCCTTCCTGCTGGCCGGGTCGCAAGTCATGGCTGACAATGCCCATGTCCGTATCGACGCCTTGGCCTCCCGACTCAGCCTGCGCACCCGCCTGACCATCGATCTGGCAGGACTGCTGCTGTGTGTCCTGCCGTTCTGCACCTACATGGCGGTATGGGGCTGGCCCATGTTCATGGATGCCTGGGTGCGAAACGAACTGTCGGCCGACGCGGGCGGACTCATTCGCTGGCCAGTCAAGCTCATGATTCCTCTGGGTTTTGGTCTACTGGGTCTGCAAGCTGTGTCACAGGTCATCCTCACGGTCCGGCAATTGCGCAACCCGCCCGACGCTGCCAACCGCTTCACATCCGGAGAGACCCGCTGATGGAATGGGCCGCTCCCCTCATGTTTGCCGCGCTGGTGGCGCTGCTGCTCTCCGGTTTCCCGGTCGCTTTCGCATTGGTCGCCAACGGCCTCCTGTTTGCGTTCATCGGCATGGAACAGGGGCTGATAAAACCCGAACTGATGCAGGCATT
>SXZD01000196.1 GCA_005788065.1 Burkholderiales bacterium | reverse complement strand
GTTTCGCGAATGGGTTTACCGTTGTCCAGTGTCTCGGCCAGTGCCAGCAATTCCAGATTGGCTTCAAGACGGTCTGCAATGCGGTTGAGCATGTTGGCGCGCTCTGCCGGGGAGGTCTTGCCCCAAGCGGCTTTTGCTGCGTGTGCGGCGTCCAGTGCCAGTTCGATGTCGGCTTCGGTTGAACGGGCCACTTCACAGACGGGCTTGCCGATAACCGGGCTGATATTTTCAAAATACTGGCCACCAACCGGGGGTGTCCACTTGCCGCCGATAAAGTTGTCATAACGGGTCTTGAAGGGGGTTGTAACGCCCAGTTTGCTTACATCAGCCATGTTCATGTGAACTTCTCCTCGTTTTGCTTGCGTTTGCTTTGTGTTGCGTTGTGGTGTGTTGCATGTTGTTCAGATTGTCCAATTCTGGAACACCCGCGAAAGGACTGTTGCTGATAGTGCAAGGCGTGTTCTCGATGATGCCAACTGCATGTATATATGTCAATTTAAGCATATGATTGGTTCCCCACGCGCCAATACTGTGGGCGTCGCTTCATCGTATGATGCGGAACATTTTTCAACAGCGCCGACTGTGCGCAACCATCAGCCGGAGGGGCCTGGAATGAAATCAATTTGGCAAATGTGGGTGGGTGTCGTGTTGTCTGTACTCATGTGGCATGGTTCCACGCTTTCGCAGACAACGTCAGCCAGCCAGCCCGTATGTCCGTCCGATTATGCGTTTGTAGAGGGATTGTGCCGCGGCGCGCCTTCTGTTTGTCCGGCCGGCACAGTTCTGAAGGGTGGGGTGTGTTCTGGCATGCCCGGATGCCCTGTGGGTGCGGCAGTGGAAGGCGGGCTGTGTACGCGCTTGCCAGGTTGCGCCCAAGGTTTCAGCTACAACAGCAGACAGGCTGTCTGTACCAGCACGCCAGTATGCGGGCCTGATGCAAAATTTGATGCTGAGCTCGGGCGTTGTGTCTCGCCTGCGCATTGCCTGCCGAGCATTGCGGGCAGACGGTGTTCCTGTCAGTCGGGTGGCGATTATCGCGAACAGGGACAGGTTTGCGTTCACGGTGTACCGGCGTGTCCTGCCGGGGCTCGTTTCGACCCTGTCGCCAAGGCGTGCCAGTAACTCGGAGGTCCCTTGCAAAAATGTGCGCTGGCGCATTCCGGACAGTCGACCAGCGGGGTGAAGCGTGGCTGCCCCACGGGCGGCTGTAGCCATCAGGATTTTAATGGGCGCTCAGGCCATGGCCGAGAAACCGCCCACTGCGCTGATGGCACCGGCGGTAAGGGCGCCCGAAGGGCCTGCAGCACCGGCGGATTGTCCCAGTCCCATGATGGCTTGGTAGGCCAGCAGGGCCACGGCCGCACCGGCCAGTGGGTCTGATTTTTTCTTGTCCTCTTCGCTGCCGCCGGTCAAGGCACCCAGCAGGAGGGCTGTGGCCAAGGCGTTGGCGGTATTCACGCTGCTGTTGCCCTGCGTTCCGAGCAATGCGCTGCTTGAATTCAGTCCAGTCACGGCGCCGCCGAGGGCCAGAGGATCGACGTTACCTGCGCCCTGGCTGCCCAGAACGTTGCCCACGGCCTGAACCGATGCGCCGAAGTTGATATTGAATCCGCCGTTTCCGATTGCTGAGATGCTCATGCCTGTGCTCCCGAAGGAAGTGTATTTGTAGGTAATACACTGACAGGCTGTAAATCGGATTCAACTTTGCTGAAATGATTCGGGCAGGGGCTCAGCGCCCCGGCCCGCGGCACTTCACTTCGGCATCGGATGGTCTTTGAATTTTTCCCGCAGGGTCGACTTCTGTACTTTGCCCGTAGCGCCCAGAGGCATCTCGGTGACAAACACCACATCGTCCGGAATGTACATTTTTACTGTCTTGCCCTCGTAGAAGGCCAGCAGCGCCTCGCGCGTGACGTCCTGCCCCGGCTTTTTCACCACCACGAGCAGCGGGCGCTCGTTCCATTTTTCATGTGGCATGGCAATCACCGCCGCCTGCATAACCGACGGGTGCTGCATGGCAATGCCCTCAAGGTCGATGGAACTGATCCACACGCCGCCGGACTAGATAACGTCCTTGCGGCGGTCTGTGATCTGCATGGTGCCGTCGGGAAAGATGCGCGATACATCGCCCGTGGCGAACCAACCGCGGCCGGCTGTGTCTTGGCTAAACGCTTTCTGGCCGTCGCCGCCATAGTACTGGCTGATGATCCAGTGGCCGCGCACGAGCAGTTCGCCGGTTGCCTCTCCGTTCCATGGCAGTTCAGTGCCGTCTTCGGCCACAATCTTCATGTCCACACCGAACAGGCAGTGCCCCTGCTTTGCAGTGATGTCGTACTGGGCCGCCTTGTCCAGCTCCAGATCTGGTCCGCTGGTTTGCGATACCGTGCCCAGTGGCGACATTTCTGTCATTCCCCAGCCATGCATCACATGCACACCCAGTTCGTCATAAGCTTTGATGAGGCTGATCGGCATGGCCGAGCCGCCCACCAGCGTGCGGCGGAAGGAGGAAAATTTCAGACCGTTTTGCAGCACGTGGTTGAGCAGTCCCAGCCAGATGGTGGGTACACCGGCTGCAATGTTTACTTTTTCCTCTTCCATCAGCGCATATAGCGAAGGGCCGTCCAGTTGCGCGCCGGGCAGCACCAGCTTGGCACCTACCATCAGGGCGCCATACGGAATACCCCAAGCATTGACGTGGAACATGGGTACCACGGGCAGTATGGTGTCGGTACGTCGCAGACCCAGTGCATCGGCTGTGTTGGCTCCCATGGCATGCAGCACTGTTGAACGGTGTGAATACAGCACGCCCTGGGGGTTGCCGGTGGTGCCGGATGTGTAGCACAGCGTGCAGGCCATGTTCTCATCCAGTTGCGGCCAGACAAATTCGCTGGATGCACCCGACATGAAGTGCTCATAGTTGATCAGGCCTTCGACCGGGGACTCAGCCGGCATCTTGTCGGCATCGATCATCATCACCCAGCGTTTGACGGTGGGGCAGTGTGGTGCAATGGCTTTGACCAGCGGTGCGAAGGTGATGTCAAAAAACAGGGTGGTGTCTTTCGCATGGTTGATGATGTAGATGAGCTGCTGCGGTGAATAGCGCGGATTGAGCGTGTGGGTGACCGCACCGATGCCGGAGACGGCATAGTAGATCTCCACATGGCGCACGGTGTTCCAGCCCATGGTGGCAATGTTTTCGCCGGGCTGTATGCCCGCAGACACCAGCGCATTGGCAAGCCGTCGGGTGCGTGCAGCCAATTCAGAGTAGGTGATACGCTGGATATTCCCTTCGGTTCGCCGGGCCACAATTTCCTGCTGCCCGTGGTGGCGCTCTGCGTGTTCAAGGATGGAAGAAATGAGCAGCGGCAGCTGCATCATCAGACCGGTTGATGCCATGGAAACGTCCCCTCATCAAGCGCTGCGCAGTCCTTGGAAAGATGACGGATTGCCCATCGTCCAGTCTGGCAGCTTTTTTGTTTAATCAACTTTGCCTATGCATGATAGCGGTATTTTTGGGCCTGCGCGTCGACGTTGCGCCTGTGCCGCGCTAGCGTGTGGCCGGTCGGCGCCGCAGCCAACGCACGCCGTTTTCCATCTGCTTGAGCTCGGCAAAATCGCCTGCTTCTTTGCTCAAAGCAGGCCAGAGTTTCAGCAGCACTTCGGCGCTGGCCCACACATCGGCAATCGCCTGGTGGCGGCGGGCACACTGGATGCCCATGCGCTTCATCCATACGTCGAGCGATTCGCCCTTGTCGGTGCGGTGCACGTGTGCGGCCAGCGGTTCGATATCCAGCCATGCGTTGGGAAGACTGCGTCCCACATACTGCCGGCAGGCACGTTGTATCATGGCCTCATCAAAAGCGGCATGGAAGGCGAGCAGGGGGGATGTGCCGGCCCAGTCGATGAAGTCCTGCAGGGCGGTGGCCGGGTCTTGGCCCTCCCGTTGTGCCTGTACGCCAATGCCGTGCAGCAAGATGTTGTCCTTGTCACTGGGCGTGGTTTGTCTGAGCACCACCTCAAAGCTGTCGGTGATCTCGATGCTCATGTGTTTGAAGTCTTCGCTGATGCTCAACACCACCCCGGCAATGGCCAGCAGCCGGTCGCTGGACGGATCCAGGCCTGATGTCTCTACATCCACCAGCAGCCAGCGGCGCGGGTCTGGCGTGAACCGGGGACTGAACAGCTTTTTAATCCACTTCATCTGCCGCCAGCTCCCTAGCGGGGAAAATCAAGTTCAAGGCGCTGCTGCAAGCCGTTGATGGCGCGCAGCGATATGCGCAGCACTCGGCGGTCCACGTAGTTCATCGCCTTGAAGTCAGCCAGATTGGGATTGCCGGCCAATCCGCGGTCGTCCATCTGCAAGGTCAGCCGCATCATCTGCAGGTGTTCGAATGCTGTTATCCAGCCTTCCGTTTCCTGTTGTGTGGCGCCCAGTACTTCGCCCACCTTGTGCAGCCTCTCCCGGGTGCTGATGGCGTCGAGTCCGCGCGCCAGCGCGTAGATGCGGGCTGTATCCACCACCAGTGCGGTTCCTTGCATTTTCAGATCAATCGCATCCTTGCCGTCAACCGGTTTGGTATCCACGGCACCCCGCCAGTTCAGCGGCACCCTGACCCGCAGGGCGTTGTCCGCCAGCAGCTTGATGAAGCGGGGTGTCTGCGCGGCACGTTCCCGCACAAATGTACGCAAACCGGTCAGTACGTCTTCATTGCCCGCCAGGTGGCGGAAATCAAAGAAAATCGAGGCGCTCAGCAGACCCTCGGGCGAGCCTTGGTCTATCCATCTTGAAAAGCGGCGCAGCCACTCGTCGCGGCTCAGGCAGCAGTTGGGGTTGCTGGCCATGATGTTGCCCTTGCACAGCGGGTAGCCGCATCGGTTCAGTGCCTCATTGACGTCTTTGGCAAAGGCCAGCCATGCAGGTCTGTCTTCATCCGGTTTATCAGACACGAATACCAGCGCATTGTCCTGATCGGTGGCAATGGTCTGTTCGCCCCGACCCTCCGACCCCAGTGCAATCCAGCTGCAGCGCAACAGATCGACCCCGTGACGCTGCGCCACCAGGTGGATGAGCCGGTTGGTCAGCAGGTCGTTCAACTGACTGATCAGCTCGGTCAGTTGCCGGGCGCGGATACCCTGGCCCAGCAGGGTGCGGGCAAACCGCCGGATGTCGGCAGCACAGACCTGCAGGCTGTTCTCGTCTGGTGCGCTCTGTATGGCGCCTGCGACAGACCGCATGCTCAGGCGTTGGTTGGAAAACAGGTCGCGTTCGGAAATGATGTTCACCAGCCTGCCATCATCCAGCACCGGTACATGGCGGATGTTGTGCCGCGTCATGAACAGCGCCGCATCGTGGGCTGTGTTGTGAACGGTCAGCGCATGCACTGGGCGGTTCATCACGCGTTCAATCGGCATGTCCAGGTCTACATTTCGCAGCACGATCTTGCCGATGACGTCCGAGCGGGTCAGTATGCCGTTCAGGTCGCCTTCATCATCCACCACCAGCATCGAACCGATCTTGCGGTCGTGCATGATCTGTAGCGCCTCCCGAATCGGGGTGCCCACCGGCACCGTGAACGGTGTCTTGCGGTTGATCTGTCCCAACTGCATTTCCAGCGACTGCTCTGCAAAGGCTTGCGAGGCGTAGGCCTGCTGTATCAATTTGCGTGACTGCTCAAGGAATGCAAGCGCGCGCGTGTTCAGGAACTCTGCAAATGCCGTTGATTTTTGTGCCAGTGCGTTGACAGCCGCCGCCGGTGCGACCAGACAGAAGGTGTCGGTATTGGCCCGGTAGGTGGCTGTGACAGACCGTTGGCCGATCAGTGCGCTGACCGGGAAGAGGTCGCCGGTCTCCATTTCGATGGCGCCACCGTTGGCCTCTGCAATACCGCGGGTGCCGGTCACTGACCCCTGCCGTATGCAGTAGAGTTGTTTGACCGGTCCGTGAGCAGGGCCGATGATCAGCTCCTCCGGTGCGAAATAGCCTTCCTTGCACTGGCTGATGAACTCATCGACGTGTGCGGCATCCATTTGGGAAAACGGCAGGTGCTGCATGAGGGGCTGGCGCAGGTTGTCCAGCAGGTTTTTTGAGACGGGTCGATTCATGGACTGCGGGGCTTTTGGGCGGATTGGCGTGTGCGTTGGAGAATTATCAAGGCACGCTCGTTTTTAAAATGCGGTAAAGCGTAAACCCCGCAGGGCAGGACCTGTTGACCCATTCAGTCCTCCGCGTCTTCAGTCATGGCGATTTCGTTATCAAGCCTGTTCATATAGCGGGCATAAACGGCAATGATGAGCACGTAGACCACCAGTGCGCCCTGCGCTCCCATCCAGAATGAAAAAGGCCAACCGAAAAACGTGAAGCTCAATTCAACGGCATAAAAACCCACGACGAAGGTCGCCATGAACCAGATGAACAGCAGCAATGCGCTTATCCGAAGATTCCGGCTCCAGTACTCCTGATGCTTTTGTGACAGTTTCATGACTGCCTCTCCTACTCTTGAACCGCAAAAATCCGCCCCGCCTTGGTAATTGTATGAAAGTTTTGCTGTGTTCCACACTGCAAAGTTCGCACAATGTCATTCCGCCTCACACTTGCTCAGGTATTTCAACGTTGCTGCGCAGCAAACTTAGAGGAATAACTCAGCACACAGCAGACACATTTCACTATAGTTCACCCATGTCGAACCCGCCGGGCGACTTCTCACGATACCTGGCTATCTTCTCTCTTTAGGAATGCTTGTATGAACCTCAACGAACTCGTGACCGACAAAGTCAAAGCCATCGAACCCCAAGTCCGTGCCCTGCTTGAGCAGCTGTCCGCTACTGTCGAAACCGGCAGCCGCAAAGTGGAAGAAGTGGCTCGCAAGTATGCTGATCTGCCGTACGCTCAACTGAGCAAGCTGCCCCGTCTGGCTCCCGTGGTCGGCACCGTTCAGGAATTCGAAAAGAACCTGACCGCCAAGGCCTTCGACGGTTTCCGTCACTACGCCAAAGTGGGTATCGCAGTTGCACAAAACGCGCTGCCCGTCACTAAGGCAGAAGCCGCTGCTGAAACTGCCAAGGCAGAGTAACTCGCGTTGATGCAGCCCCAGCCGGTTGCACCGCAAGACAAAACGGAGCCACAGCGCTCCGTTTTTTTGTGCGCCCAGCATGGGCGCACACCTGCGGGTGCAAGTCCCGCCGCGAGCTGGTCACAGTGAGCGAAGTGAAACGTAACTGCGTGAGGGTGACCGAGCGTGGGAAGGAAACGTGGAGCATAAACCGCGAGTC
>SXZD01000195.1 GCA_005788065.1 Burkholderiales bacterium | reverse complement strand
GGGCTGGAGTGCCAACAAGATCGTGCTGGGTAAGCTGTCCGGGCGCAATGCGTTCAAGCAGCGCCTGCAGGAAATCGGCATTGAACTGGACTCGGAGCAGGCTTTGAACGACGCTTTCCAGCGTTTCAAGGACCTGGCAGACCGCAAGGCAGAGATTTTTGATGAAGACCTGCATGCTTTGGTATCGGGCGAGGGCGCCATGGCCGATTCGGAGCACTACCGTTTCGTGTCTCTGTCGCAGCGGTCCGAGACGGGCGAGCGTCCGTTTGCCAAGGTGGTGTTCAGTGAAGACGGGCAGGAGGTTTCTACCGAGGCGCAGGGCAATGGTCCGGTGGATGCCACGGTCAATGCCATCGAGTCGCGGGTGGGCAGTGGGGCGGAATTGCTGCTCTTCTCGGTCAACGCCATCACATCCGGCACCACCGAGTCGCAGGGCGAGGTGACCATGCGTCTGTCCAAGGCCGGGCGTATCGTCAATGGTGTCGGGGCTGATCCGGATATCGTGGTGGCTTCGGCCAAGGCATATCTGTCGGCCTTGAACAAGCTCAGTTCCAAGAACGAGCGGGTCAATCCGCAGGTTTAGCGGTCTGTCGGGCGCAGTGACGAGAAAAAAGTGACGAGCATCCGAGTGACGAGTGACGAGTGACGAGTCACAGACAAAAATACTGACAACCTCACAACCTCGGCTACTCGGCTACTCGGCTACTCATCACTTTTCCAACCACAGCCGCTTGCCGCTGATGCGGCATTTCCGCTATACTGCACGGCTGTGCAAATTGCACGCAATCGTGTTTTTAAATGTTCACGCCTCGTTGCGGGGCATGTCGGGTTGGCCACCTTTTATATTGACCATACCAGTCATGCAACTGTGCCTGGCGCCTGTAGAAAGTAGAAATCATCATGTCCGCAGACAATCAGACTGCCATCAAGGCAGACATCGTTGCCAAGTTCCAACGCGCTCCGAAAGACACGGGTTCGCCCGAAGTGCAGGTTGCACTTTTGATCGCCCGTATCACGCAGCTCACCGACCACTTCAAAGAGCACACCAAGGATCACCATTCCCGCCGTGGCCTTTTGAAGATGGTATCCCGCCGCCGCAAGCTGCTGGACTATCTCAAGCGTACCAACGTTGAGTCCTACCGTGGACTGATTGAGCGTCTGGGTCTGCGCAAGTAAACAGGGTGCTGATCGCCCACATGTCGTAAAAATGCCTGCAGCAGCCTGTTGCAGGCATTTTGCTTTTCTGGCTCATGTGAGTTGGGGAGGCGAGGGTCAGGAACAAGAAAGGAAAAGTTGTGTTCGAAATTCATCGTGAGAGTTTTCAGTTGGGTCAGCATACCGTGACGCTGGAGACGGGCGAAATTGCCCGTCAGGCATCCGGAGCTGTTGTTGTGACGGTGGACGATACCGTCGTGCTGGCAACCGTTGTGGCTGCCAAAACCGCCAAGCCCGGTCAAGATTTTTTTCCCTTGACCGTTGATTATGTTGAGAAATTTTATGCTGCCGGCCGTATTCCCGGTGGCTTCTTCAAGCGCGAAGGCAAGGCCACCGAAAAAGAGACGCTGACTGCGCGTCTGGTCGACCGTCCCCTGCGTCCGCTGTTCCCCGAAGGTTTCTACAACGAAGTGCAGGTTGCGCTGACCGTCATGTCCTGCAATCCGGAAGTGGATCCGGACGTGCCTGCCATGATCGGCGCCTCCGCTGCCATCGCCATCTCCGGCATTCCGTTCAACGGTCCCATCGGTGCCGTGCGCGTCGGTTATGCCGACGGTCAGTACATCATCAACCCTACGGCTTCGCAGTTGAAGACCAGCCAGATGGACCTGGTTGTGGCCGGTACCGAACAGGCCGTGCTGATGGTCGAGTCCGAGGCCAACCAGTTGTCCGAAGAAGTCATGCTGGGTGCCGTGGTCCATGGTCACGAGCAGATGCAGGTCATCATCAATGCCATCCACCGTCTGGTTGAAAAGGCTGGCAAGCCCGAGTGGGACTGGGCACCTGCAGCGCGCGACGAAGTGCTCTACGAGCGCGTGCGTGCCGCCGCCGAAAGCGGTCTGCGCGAAGCCTATCGCATCACCCAGAAGCAGGCACGTTCTGCCCGCCTCAAAGAGGTCAGCAGCAGCGTGCAGCAAACGGTTGCTGCCCAGTATGCGGCTGAAGGAGTTGCAGCCCCAGATACCGGCAAGGTCGGTGACATCCTGTTCGGTCTGGAATCCGCCATCGTTCGCAGCCAGATTCTGGAAGGCGAGCCCCGCATTGATGGTCGTGACACCCGTACCGTGCGTCCGATCACCATTCGCACCGGCGTGCTGCCGCGTGCTCACGGTTCCGCCTTGTTCACCCGGGGTGAAACGCAGGCGCGGGTGGTGGCCACGTTGGGCACCAAGCAAGACGAGCAGATCATCGACGCGATCGCCGGCGAATACCGCGAGCGTTTCATGCTCCACTACAATATGCCCCCGTACGCCACCGGCGAATGCGGTCGCATGGGGGCGCCAAAGCGTCGTGAAATCGGT
>SXZD01000194.1 GCA_005788065.1 Burkholderiales bacterium | reverse complement strand
GATCGCTTGTCGAAAAACGCCGTATCGTATTCATCTGCCTCGATGACAAAAGCAGCGCCCTCACCCAGACGGGCCGAACAGCCAAAGTCCGACGGCACACCACCGACCAGAAACCCCGGCTTGAGGCCCGCACGCTCCAGCACGAAAGCCAGCATGGACGGGGTGGGGGGTTTGCCAGGCGTGCCTGCCACGGCCATGACATGACGGCCGCGCAAAATGTGTTCACCCACCCATTGCGGACCCGATACATACGGCAGTCCTGCGTCCAGTATGGCTTCCATCAGGGGATTGCCCCGGCTCACCACATTGCCGATGACGTACAGATCGGGCGCAAGCGACATCTGCGAGGGGTCAAATCCCTCGATCAGATCGATGCCGGCTTGCTCCAGCTGGGTACTCATCGGTGGATAGACATTCGCGTCGCAGCCGGTGACCCGATGGCCCAGCGCCCGGGCCAATTGGGCAACACCGCCCATGAAAGTGCCGCAAATGCCAACGATATGGATGTGCATGAGATCTGTTTGCCTGTCAGAGCGATGAAAGAGCGCTAAAAGAGCGATGAAAGCGGTCCGGCAACCGCCGCGCTGCAGTCCGGCAGGCGGGCATCGACCCCCCGGGACTGTCACGGGCGCAATGCGCCGGACAATCCGCTATTGTAACGGCTCCGATGTATCTGCGTTCTGCCCAACGCACCCCACGACATGGATGACTGGATACCACCACCCGACCCGCTGCGACAGGAAATCGCGATGACGGCTGCCCGCCTGATCGCGGAGTTCGGCTACGACTATGCCACGGCCAAACAGAAGGCTGCCAAAACCATCATGGGACAGGGACGCATTGCCCGCGACCTGCTGCCCAGCAACACAGAAATCGAGCTGGAAGTGGCCGAATACCAGGCGCTGTTCCAGGCTGACACCCAACCGCTGCGGCTGGCCGACATGCGCAGGATCTGCCTGCAATTCATGCAGAAAATCAGCCATTTCAGTCCCATCGTCTACGGCGCGCTGGTCAATGGCACGGCGGGCGACCATTCGGGCATTCACCTGCTGGCCTTCGCAGACGATCCCAAGGAAACCGATTACTGGCTGCTCAACGAAGGTCTGCGGTTTGAACCTGTGCAGGTCGGTGCTGTCAATGGAGAAGAGGTGGATGCCGTACAGTTCGCGTGGCGGGGGGAAGATTTTTCCTTGGCCACGCTGGAGACCACGAAACGCCGCGGCCTGCTCAAGCCACCCGCGGACGGACGTCTGCAACGCCTTGATCTGCTTGGATTGCAGACACTTCTGGACACAACGGGGGAATGACATGATGATGAAAAAATGGAGCTGGCTGCTGGTCTGCGCCGCCGCGCTGGGTGCGGGCGTCTACGCTGGCAACTCCCGCCTGCAGACCGGAACCCCGACAGCCGCCGATATGGCCGCAGCCGCCCTGCCCCGCTGGAGTGGCTACACCTTTGCCGACAGTCAAGGGCGCGACTTTGCCCTGAAACAACTGGAAGGCAAGACGGTTCTCATCAATTTCTGGGCGACCTGGTGTCCGCCCTGCGTCGAAGAAATGCCGGATTTTGATCGCCTGCACCCCAAACTGAAGGCAAACTGCATCGAATTAATCGGCATCGGCATCGATTCACCATCGAATATCCGCGAATTTCTCGAAAAACGTCAATTTTCGTATCCATTGCTGGTCGCCGGCGCCCAAGGATCAGATATGGCCAAATTATTGGGCAATCAGACCGGCTCCCTGCCCTACACGGTTCTCATCAATCCCAAAGGGGATGTCGTGTTCAGCAAACTGGGGCGCATCACGCCCGGAGAGGTACTCAAAGCGACAGGACTGGGCGAATAGTACGGTCGTTCAATGGACAGCGGGACGCAAAATGCTGAAAATGTCGTCAATTGAAGCAGAAAGCGACCCAAATGACAGACGCTCAGCCCAAAATATGGGTAATCAACGGCCCCAACCTCAACCTGCTGGGCCAGCGAGAACCCCATATCTACGGGCATCAGACCCTCAAGGACATTGAAACCGGCCTCATGGATCAGGGGCAGGGTCTGGGTTTGCGCGTGGAGTGTTTCCACAACAACCACGAAGGCGGGCTGATCGATCTCATCCATAGCGCACCGGCAGCCGGCGTGAAATGGATCATCATCAATGCCGGCGCCTACACGCACACCAGTATTGCGCTGCGCGATGCGCTGGCCGGCGTTGCCCTTCCCTACATCGAGGTGCATCTGTCCAACGTCCATGCGCGCGAAGCATTCAGACACCAGTCCTACCTCAGCGAAAAAGCGGCGGGCATCATTGTGGGACTGGGCAGCGAGGGTTACCGGCTTGCACTCGAATACATCAGCCGAAAACGTTGAACGACCGCAGTAGTCCGAGTACAGGCTGGCAAACGTAGAAACATGCAACGCAAAACACATCTTGCGCAGCAACAGCAAAACCGACTTAAACAACAGGCATACAAAAATGGACCTCAGAAAACTCAAAACCCTCATTGATCTCGTATCCGAGTCCGGCATTGCAGAACTTGAGATCACCGAAGGCGAAGGCAAGGTACGCATCGTCAATGCCCATCCACATCCGGCACCCGGCGCGCCCATGGCCGCCTATGCGCCCCTGCATGCAGCGCCGCCAGCCGGCTATGCAGCCGCTCCGGCAGCCGCAGCGGTGGCCAGCCCCGCTGTCGCTGCCGAACCGGTTGTCACCGGACATGCTGTCAAGTCGCCCATGGTAGGCACCTTCTACCGCGCACCGAGCCCCGGTGCCAGCAATTTCATCGAAATCGGCAGCACTGTCAAAGAAGGCGATACGCTTTGTATCATCGAGGCCATGAAGTTGCTCAACGAAATCGAAGCGGACCGGGCCGGTGTGGTCAAAGAGATTCTGGTCGATAACGGTCAGCCGGTTGAATACGGTCAACCGCTTTTCGTGATCGAGTGACATCATGTTCGGCAAAATCCTGATC
>SXZD01000193.1 GCA_005788065.1 Burkholderiales bacterium | reverse complement strand
TGTGGATGCTGCAAAAGCTGCTGGGTATCCGGGAGGTGATGGAAGTTCTGGGGGCCGGTCGATATTAGAAATCGACGTTGCTGATGCCCAGTGCCTTCATGCACTGAAGAAAGAAAGCAAAAGAAAAAGTCCCCCTCGCCATTTTTCCCTGGATGGCACGCTCTGTTTCTACCACGTCCACATCAGCCAGCAGCACCACCAGTTTTTTGTAGCTGATTTTTTTTCGCAGCAGAATCTCACGCAATTTGAGTCGTGCCTGCTCGTTCCAGTCGGTCATGTCGTTCTCGGTTTGTGTATTCATGATGTGCTGAGTTTTAATGGTATGTGAAATGTTTTCCGTTCGCCTCGCTGCGGTACCGGTCGTAAAAGTTTTCCCCCGGAATCGCGCGTTCAGCGTTCGCGCCTGTTTTCATCTCTATCCGCAAAAGATATCTGCGCACATCAGCAAGACACTCCAAGCAGTCTTTGCGAACTTTTACTTCGATGTAGTCGTCATTCTTACAGCATGTCAAATTTTGATCAAGTCCGTTTCAGTGCCGGCTTTCTCTTAGCCGCTTCCGGGGTTTACCGCATCATTCATTCGGGGTGTTTTTTCAGGTCATCAGATTAATTTTTTTAGCACTTGCTGCCCCCTATGAAATGTGGCTCGTGAGGCGTGATTTGCGTATCAACATTTTTCCAACACACTGACAAACTCTTGTTGATTTTTTATTTCAAGTCTTTACCCATTGTTGAGTACATGTTTTATCATCGGCGCGTGGACCCTGAGTAGCGCTGTGTTTTCAAAGTTAAAGCAGTCGTGAACACAAAGGGAACGGGAACAAAAAGAAAGGAGACCTTCATGGTCAAAGCAGCAACCGCAACCTCAGCCGAGAAAAAACCCAAGGCAGCAAAAGCCGCAGCTCCCAAAGCTGCAAAGCCGGCCGCCAAACCTGCAGCCAAAAAAGCGGCTGCACCCAAGGCCGCCGCACCCAAGGCCGCCGCACCCAAGGCTGCAAAAGCAACGAAGGCTGCAGCTGCAAAACCAGCCGCCAAGAAGGCAGCCGCTTCCAAAGTAGCCAAGGCAGCAGCGCCGAAGGCAGCCAAGGCCGCAAAGCCCGCAGCCAAAAAAGCAGCCGCACCGAAAGTAGCGAAGGCAGCGAAAGCAGCAGCACCGAAGGCAGCCAAGGCCGCAAAGCCCGCAGCTAAAAAAGCAGCTGCACCGAAAGTAGCGAAGGCAGCGAAAGCAGCAGCACCGAAGGCAGCCAAGGCCGCAAAGCCCGCAGCAGCAAAAGCACCCAAGGCTGCAGCAGCAAAGGCACCCAAGGCTGCAAAAGCTGACAAGGCTGCTGCGCCCAAGGCCGCCAAGGCGCCGCGCGCCAAGAAAGCCGCCGCTGCAGAAACACCGGCATGGCCTTTCCCCACGGGCGCACGTCCCTGAGGTCAGTCCTTGCTAGTGCAAAGAAGACCGTCATCCTGTCATGGGGTGGCGGTTTTTTTTCGGGACAGATTTCTGTTGCACCAGTCTGTGCCACAATTGCGGGGTGTTCTGATCGTACGTGACGTTTCCCATGCTGTTTGAAATCATCCGGCTCTTGCTAGACTCCGCCGCGAGCATCGTTGTGTTTGCATTGCTGCTGAGGGCCCTCATGCAATGGGTGCGTCTGCATCCACGCAATCCGCTTTCACCTTTTGTTTTCTCCGTTACCGATTGGGCTGTCCGTCCGCTGCGCCGGGTGGTGCCGGGTTTCGGTGGCATCGATTGGGCCTCATTGCTCGCTGCGTTTCTGGTGGCTGTCACGCTCAATGTGCTGTTGCTCCTGATCAGTTGGCTGACCATGGGCGAGATGGCCAGCAGCATGAGTCTGGGCAGGGTAGTGGTGGCATTTGGTCTGACCGCAGCGCTGGTGTGGCTGCTGAAGTCAGCGGTGTATCTGTTGATGGGAATTGTGCTGCTGCAGGTGGTGTTAAGTTGGGTCAATCCGCATGCGCCGATTGCTGCTGTGCTGGACGAACTGAGCCGTCCTTTTCTGGATCCACTGCGACGTTTTGTGCCCACGGTGGGTCAGGTTGACCTGACACCACTCGTGTTTTTTCTGATCCTGCAGATACTGATGATTGTGGTGCAGGGTCTGGCCATGGGTATGTGAAGTCTCAGTGCGTGACCCGCACGGTACCCCCCGTGCTGACCAGACGCACGCGCTCCCCGGGTTTGAACTGCTCGTCGGCTTCCTGCACGTAGGCGCGCAACTCACCGCTGTCCAGACGGACAGTCAACTCATATCCCTTGACCAGTTTGGTCTTGTTTTCGATGGCAGACCCCACCATGCTACCCGCCACGGCACCCAGCACAGTGGCGACTGAAGAACCTTTGCCGCCACCGATGTCGGAGCCGGCAATGCCTCCGACCACCGCACCGGCCACTGTACCCACCCCGCTAGGGTCGCGCTGTATGCTCACTTCGCGCACGCTCTCAATGACACCCATGCGGACAATCTGTTCACGCCGGGCTTCGCTGGCGCTGTAGACCGTACCGGACTGTGAGGGTGCCGTACAGGCCGACAGCAGGGTGGCAGCGACTGCGCACAACAAGGCGGTGCACTTGGGTGCAGAGGTGTAGATGCTCATGGGGAAAGACTCCAAAAAATTACCAGGGTTGATATCCGAACTCGCGCTTGAACACGGCCGCCACTTCATCAGCGCTGGTGCTGTAGCCCTGACCGCCGCGGTGCGCAATCTTGAGGCTGCCCATGACAGAGCCCAGACGGGCTGAGGTGGGCCAGTCCAGGCCGCGGCTCAGGCCAAACAGTATGCCTGAACGGAAAGCGTCGCCGCAGCCCGTCGGGTCCACTACCTGCTCTGCTTTAACGCAAGGAATATCGTGACGTTGACCCTGCGTGAATACCCACGCACCCTCGGCTCCTCGGGTCACCACCAGGGCTTCCACCCGCTGTGCCAATTGTGGCAGGTCCAGCCCCGTCTTCTCTGTCAGCATGCGCGCCTCATAGTCATTGACAGCCGCATACGTTGCTTGTTCCATGAATTGCAGAAGGTCTTCACCCGAGAACATCGGCAGTCCCTGACCCGGATCGAAAATGAAAGGAATGCCGGCCTCTGCAAACTGGCGGGCGTGGTTGATCATGCCGTCGCGTCCGTCCGGAGCAACGATGCCGAGTTTGACCTGACCCGCGTCTGTCACGCGGTTCAGATGCGAGTGACTCATTGCACCGGGGTGAAATGCGGTGATCTGGTTGTCATCCAGATCGGTGGTGATGAAGGCTTGTGCTGTAAAGCTGTCGTCAACGGTTTTCACGCAGCGGGCTGTGATGCCCAGCGAGTTCAGACGCTTGAGATAGTCGCCACCGTCTTGCCCGATGGTGGCCATCGGCACTGGCGAGCCGCCGAGTTGTTTGAGTCCGTAGGCAATGTTGCCGGCACAGCCACCCCATTGGCGACGCAGCGTCGGAACCAGAAAAGCCACGTTCAGGATGTGCACCTGATCGGGCAGGATGTGGTCCTTGAAACGGCCTTCGAACACCATGATGGAGTCGTAGGCAATAGAGCCGCAAATGAGGATGTCGGGGTTTTGCATGGTAGTTAACGCCTTTCGGGGTCAGTGCTTGTCGGGGTCGGCGTGTGCAGCCCGTTCGTGGGAGGATGGAATCTTGTCAACGATGGATACCTTGAATCCGGTCACCGGCAATTCAAGGCTTTGCGCATTGAGCACCTCGGTGTCTACCCATGCGATCAATTCGGCGTCCTGTCCGGGTTTGAGGATGCGGGGAATGTCCTGCATGCCCACCACCGCATAATCGCGGACTCCCAGTGAAATGGATGTCACGGTCTCGCGCTTGCTGTCGAGCAATTGCAAGTCCAGCAGCGGCCACCGGCTGGGGGTTTTACCGTTGTTCTGTACGCGCACTTCCAGTTGCAGGCGGTTGTCTTGCGCGGACTTCAGGCTGGAGGCCATGATCTTGAGGCGGCTGGAGGGAGCGCCCGCCAGATCGCTGCCCAGCAGTGAACTCCATGCGGCCAGTGCTGGAGACAGGAAGGGCAGTGTGCCGGCTATCGCAAGCCGCTGCCACCACACCAGTTGCAGCAGCAACACCAGCGCCATGCCGACGGTCCAGCGGCGTGCAAAGCGCGGCCAGGCTGACATCGGTTCAAGCAGTCTTGTGATGACGGCCGGCATGCGCGGACGCCACTTGCCCAGTCGCGTCAGACGGGCTTGGGACGTGTTTGCAGTGGCATCATCGGCCGATGCATCTGTGGACCCGTCGTCGCCGGTTTTGTCTGCCAGCAGACCTTTGTCTATCGCCTCTGCCTGCAAGCTGGTCCAACTGTCTTCGTCTGCCGGTGTGAGGTGGTCGATGCCGCTGAACAGACTGCCGCAGTGACCGCAGGTGATGTGACCGTTCTGTGCCTGCAGCATGGCTGCGGTCGTCGGGTTCAGTGTCTTGCAGTCGGGGCAGCGGGTGGCCAGTGTCATGTGTTCGTTACCCGATCATTCCGCTGTGTCTGTATTGCGTTGCCCGGCCAGACAGACCCAACCATCCAGCGATTGCCATACCGACAGTTGTATCCATTGTGCATAGACGGCCGCAACCTCTCCGGCTTGTCGTTCCAGAACACCGGAGAGCACCAGCCAGCCGCCCGGTGCCACATGGCTGCACAGACCGGGTGCCAGCACCTTCAGCGGATTGGACAGGATGTTGGCCACCAGCACCGGAAACTGGCCGTTGGCAGCCGAATGCCCGGGAAGGCCCCACGTGATGTCCACTTCGTTTTCTGCGGCATTGCTGGCGGCGGATTCAACGGCCTGCGGGTCGATGTCCACGCCCGTGGCTGACTGCGCGCCCAGTTTCATGGCTGCAATAGCCAGAATGCCCGACCCGCAGCCGTAGTCCAGCACGGCTTTGCCGGCCAGATCTGCCTGACTCAACCAGCGTAGGCACAACTGGGTGGTGGGGTGCGAACCGGTGCCGAAGGCAAGACCCGGATCCAGGCGGATATTGACCACACCGGCGTCGTTGACCGGTGCATGCCATGAAGGCACGATCCACAGGCGCGGCGTGATGGGAATGGGATCGAACTGCGCCTGCGTCAGACGTACCCAGTCCTGTTCGGCCACATCTTCCCAATCAATCAGGGCGTCTTTGAGCCACTCTGGCGGAAGGTCCGCCAGCATGCTTTCGCCCTCTGCCTGACTGTTGAAGAGGGCCAGCACGCGGTTGTCAGACCAGGATGTCTGCTCTGGCACCATTCCCGGTTCGCCGAACAGGGGTTGCTCGTCTTCGGAGTCGGCCTGCGCATCTTCGATAGAGACCGACAGTGCTCCTGCCTCCATCAATGCTTCGGATACGGACTCGGCATAGCGCGATGACAGGCGCAGTGTGGCCTGCGCCCAGCGCGCTGCTGGCGGGGAGGATGCCTCTTGAGTTTGCGTCACTTCTTGTCGCCCTGTTTGGCTGCCAGTCTTTGTTCGAGGTAATGAATACTGGTGCCGCCTTCAATGAAGCGCGGGTCGTTCATCAATTCCTTGTGCAGCGGTGCATTGGTCTTGATGCCATCGACCACCAGTTCGGCCAGTGCCATGCGCATGCGTGCCATCGCCTGTTCGCGATCTGCACCGTAAGTGATGAGCTTGCCGATCATGGAATCGTAGTTGGGCGGCACCGTGTAGCCGGAGTATACGTGTGAGTCCACGCGCACACCGGGCCCACCGGGTGGATGCCAACTGTTGATCTTGCCGGGCGATGGCGTGAACTTGAAGGGGTCTTCGGCGTTGATGCGACACTCGATGGCGTGTCCGCGGATTTCGATTTCGCGTTGACGGAAACGCAGCTTTTCGCCGGCGGCTACCCTGATCTGTTCCTGCACGATGTCGATGCCGGTGATGATC
>SXZD01000192.1 GCA_005788065.1 Burkholderiales bacterium | reverse complement strand
GAAGGCCTCGGCGCCGAGCGCGCGGTCGAGATGCGCGACGACGCGCGCGACGACCCGCGTGCGCTGGTAGTCGAGGAAGGCCAGCAGGCTGATGCCGGCGAGGGCCATCAGCGTGAGGTAGAGCAGCGTCTGAAAGACGCGCTGCACTATGACCGTGCCCGCGTCCAGATGGGCAAGATCAGCCGCTTTGGCCTGATGGAGCTGTCGCGCCAGCGTCTGCGCCCCGCCCTGTCCGAAGGCAGCCATACCACTTGCCCGCGTTGTAACGGTACCGGCGTCATCCGCGACACGGAAAGCTCAGCGCTGCATGTGCTGCGCATCATGCAGGAAGAGGCCATGAAAGAAGGCACGGCTGCCGTGCATGTTCAGGTGCCGGTCGACGTGGCCACTTTCCTGCTGAACGAAAAGCGTTCAGAGATTCACAAGCTTGAGGCCCGGCTGAAGGTCAACGTGCTGTTGATCCCCAACAAATATCTGGAGACGCCGCATTACAACCTGCAGCGTCTGCGCGGCGACGATGAACGACTCGACAACCCCAAGCCCAGCTTCGAGCAGGCCGAGGTCGTCGAGGAACAGGGCTACTACGAGCGCAAGATCGAAGAAGAGAAAAAGCCCCGCCAGGAGCCCATGATCAAGGGCATCGTGCCGGCGCAGCCAGCGCCCGTGGTCAACCGCGAACCTGTTCGCGTGGTGGCAACTCCGGCGGCAGTGCCCGTGGCGGCACCCGTCGCCGTGAAGCGTTCTCTGTTGCAACGCATTCTTGACTGGTTCCGCCCGCGGCGTGTTCCCGAGAAGGTTATCCCGCTGGAAGTCAAGCCTGTCGAGACTGCCGCACCTCAGGCAAGCCCCGAAGGCGCCCGCGAGGGCCGCGAGCGTCGGGGACGCGATGGTCGCGGGCGTGACGGTCGTGGAGAGGGGCGTCGATCCGGTGAGGGTCGTGGTCGCGCAGAGCGCGGCGAGCGTAGCGATCAGCGCAATGCCGCCGCTGCAGGCGCTGCCGACGCGGGTACGGGTGGCACAGTTGCCAATAAACCCGAACGCGGTGAGCGTGGCGAGCGTCAAGGTCGACGCGGTGGTCGTCGTGGTGAAGGAGGCGCTGAACGCAGCGCATCGGCATCTGCAGACTCAACCGCAGTTGTAGCCAACGCAGATGCTGTAGCCGGTGTCGATAATGCATCCACCGCCGTGAGTTCCGGAGCAGATGCAGAAGGCGGTTCACCGGGCCGCAACGGTCGTGGTCAGCGCGGCCGCCGCCGTGGTGAACGCACAGAGCGTGGCGACCGTGCTGAAAACCGGGGCGAGCAAGCTGCCGTGGCTGACGTCAGCGCGGCTGGTCAGCCTGTCGATACAAACGCAACAATGGCTTCGCTGGGAGCGCAGGCAGGTATTGCTGTCGGCGCAGCCGTGGGGGCGGTCGCGGAATCGAGCGCTTTAGCCGCCGCCGCATCCAGTGCCGAGCCGCTTGCAGCAACTGCTGATGCCGCATCGGCAGATCAGGCAGGTGTTGCCGATGCGCTTGCCCAGGCCATGACATACGGAGATGCGGGTGGGGATGATCAACCGCGTCGCCGCCGTCGTCGTCGCGGTCGTGGTGGCCGTGAAGGTGCCGAGGGCGCAGAGGCAATGGATGCAGGCGCTGTGGACGGTTCTGTCGCACGCGATGATCTGGACACGGATGACGAAGACACTGCCGAAGGCCATGCATCAACAGGTGCAGGTGTGTCAGATCACCAGTCAACGGTTTCGGCTGCGACGGCTGATTCAGGTAATGCAACTGAACAGGCTGGTGAGAGCGTTCCGGCTGCTGTCGCTGCTGAAACGGTCACCCCGCCTGAGGCCGTCAGCGCACCTGTGGTCGTCACAACAGCTGCAGCAGAGCCATCACCGGTTCAAGCGGTTGCCGAAGCTGCGGTACCCGTCGCTCCTGACACGAGGGCTGTACCCGCTCCGGCCATCACGTTTTCCCGCGAGCAGTTGCAGGCATCGCTGGACAGCGTTGGCCTGACCTGGGTTGAAACCGACAGGTCGAAGTGGACTTCTGTGCAGAGTCTGTTGGAGCAGACACCCCAGCCTATCCGCATTCCGCGGGTTCGCAAGCCGTCCGCCCCCGCATCCACCGAGCCGCTGATTCAGGTGAAGACCCGCTCTGACCTGCGCTCAGGTGCCGGTGATGCAGGTCACGCCTGAACTGATTGCATGGCTGGATTCCCAGCGCCAAGCGGGCTTCGGTGACGAAGCCCTGCTCAAGGCGCTGGTGAATGCTGGATACACAGAGGCTTTTTCGCTCGGTCTGTTGTCAGAAAAAAAGGGGGCAGCAGTGCAACCGGATGCGGTGCGTCAGTCTGCACAGCCTGTACAAACATCATCGACGCTTCCGGTCACTTCGCTGGCCTGGTTCGGGCAGCAGTCGACGTACCCAGTGCTGGATGTCGACGTCCAGGTGCTGGTGCAGATGAAGCATCCTCAGCTTGCCGTGTTCGAAGGTCTCCTGACGGATGCGGAATGTGATGCGCTTATTGAACAGGCGCGCTCCCGATTGTCGTCTTCCCTTACTGTCGACAGCGACAGTGGCGATAGTGTCGCCCATCAGGCCCGCGTCAGCAGCGGTATGTTCTTTCAACGGGGCGAGACTGAATTGGTCGGCCTTCTTGAGCGGCGCATGAGTACCCTACTCGGCTTTCCGGAAAATCACGGAGAGGGCTTGCAAATATTGAATTACAAGCCCGGTGGCAAATATGATCCGCATCAGGATTATTTTGACCCCGCGCAATCCGGCAGCCACGTGCATTTGAAGCGTGGCGGCCAGCGCATCGGAACCCTCATCTGCTACCTGAATACACCGCAATCGGGTGGCGGAACCGTCTTCCCGGATGTGGGGCTGACTGTGTCGGCCGTGCGGGGTCGTGCCGTCTATTTCGCCTACCCGGTGGCCCATGTGTCCAGTGCCTGCCTTCATGGCGGTAATCCGGTCATTGAGGGTGAAAAATGGATTGCGACCAAATGGATACGCGAATCCGTCTTTCAGTGAAAACCCTCGGCCAACACCGGTACTTATTGTCATTTCCCTCCCCTGTCGGCACAATGTATCGATGATGATTCATTGGCAGGCGCAAGCCCGCCATGCTGCATCCTCACTCACAAGTGCACGGTAGAAATGCACAGGAATGTAGCCGGGAGACGAAGCGAATGACTGACAGGGTTGTACAGCTGGTAGACACCCGCAAGCGCAACAGCGTGCCCTCAATGCTCATGCCCGCTGCCTTGGCGGCCTCGTCTGCTTCGTCGCCCTCCCTGTTGAAAGACCAGCGCGGTCGGGCCCTGCACGATCTGCGCATTTCAGTGACGGATCGGTGCAATTTCCGATGCGTTTACTGCATGCCCAAACACGTGTTTGGTTCTGATTATCCCTATCTCAAGCAACCTGAACTTCTTTCCTTTGAAGAAGTTCGCCGCATTGCCGGACAATTCGTTGCGCTCGGCGTGGAAAAGATACGTCTGACGGGCGGTGAACCACTCCTGCGTCGGCACCTGGAGAATCTCATCGAGTTGTTGGCTGATCTGCGAACACCTGCGGGCAAAGCGCTGGACCTGACGCTGACCACCAACGGTTCCCTGTTACGCAAGAAAGCGGTCGCACTCAAACAAGCGGGGCTCAAGCGTCTGACAGTCAGTCTGGATGCCATTGACGATGCAGTGTTCAGGCGCATGAACGATGTCGACTTTTCGGTTGGTGATGTACTTGACGGCATTCAAGCGGCGCACGAGGCCGGCTTTGATGACATCAAGGTCAATATGGTCGTCAAGAAAGGTTGGAATGATGACCAGATCATCCCGATGGCGCGGCATTTTCATGACACGCCTCATACGGTGCGTTTTATTGAATACATGGATGTGGGCGCATCCAATGGTTGGAAAATGGAAGAGGTTTTGCCCAGTCGTGACGTGATTGAACGCATCGCTGATGGTGTTGCTCCGCTTCGCACGCTGGAGCCCAACTATCCGGGTGAGGTCGCGCAACGTTGGCAATATGAGGACAACGGCCATGAGGTAGGTGTCATCTCTTCTGTCACCCAGGCGTTTTGTTCGACCTGTACGCGGGCGCGCCTGTCCACGGAAGGGCAACTTTATACGTGTCTGTTTGCGAGTCGGGGTCATGATCTGCGCACGCTGCTGCGGGGCAATGGACCCGGCATGAAGGGGCCCGCCAGCGACGAGCAGTTGCGCGCTGCAATTGCCAACATCTGGCTGCCGCGCGGTGATCGATATTCCGAGATTCGTACCGCTGAAACACAGGCGCGCGAACGCATCGAAATGTCGTATATCGGCGGATGAGCATGCCCTCCTTAAGTGCAGATGCTCCCGTGGATGTTTCTGACGTCACAGGCCTGGTTCTGGCCGGTGGTCAAGGCTCGCGGATGGACCATGCGGACAAGGGTCTTGTGCTGTTTCGCGGCAAGCCGATGGTACTGCATGCACTGGAACGACTGGCTCCTCATGCCTGCCGGTTGTTGATCAGTGCCAACCGCAATGCGGGTGTGTATGCCGGTTTTGGATGCGAGGTACTGCCTGATCTGAACGACACGTTTTCCGGTCCCTTGGCCGGTTTGCAAGCCGCGCTTCGCAAATGCGAAACAGATTGGCTGGTGATGGTTCCGTGTGATGTGCCTTTGTTTCCGTCAGAGTTGGTGCCGATGATGAAACGCGCGGCAGTGGCCGCAGACGCCGATGTTGCCGTAGCGTGTGCGCAAGGCGAACGACAGGCTGTTTTCATGTTGATCAAGCGCTCTGCAGCCCAGGAATTGGATGACTATCTGCAGACGCAGCGCAGGTCAGTACTGGGTTTTATCGAGTATCTGTTCGGAAAGAACCGCAAGCTGGTCGAGGTGCCCTTCTCCGACGCTAACCACGCATTTGCCAACATCAATACGCTTGCTCAGTTAAATGAGCTGGACGCAAACTAGCTCATCCTGCTCAATGACCGGCCGCACTGCCGCGCACCCATTTCATTTCACACCCGTCGGTCAGGCGGCGATGTCTGACTCCAGCAAGGATAATTGCAGCGCAATGCGACTCTGCCACGGCGTGAGCCTGCCAGAAGCCAGCATGCGCCCCTCAAACGAGCTCTGGTTCCAGGGGTTTTCTCCAGATACAAACACCGGGCCTTCGGGCGTCCGGGAAGCCCTCATGATCCAGCAGCCCTGCTGCAGCAGTTTGTTGACCAATGGATGCAACATCGCGGGAACCGCACCATGCCCCACACCGGCAATGACCCAGCCGCGGGGGACTGGTTTGAGCATGGCTGCCACCCGTTTGGGATTGATGTCCTGATGGCAGACGAACACCGGAACCTCGGGAAGCAGACCGTCGAAGTCATCTTGGGACGCACCCTTGCCGGATGCCCAGTTGACCATGGCTTTGTCCAGCACAGAGGCGAACCGCCCTGCCGGCCATGCACCCTCCACCGGAGCACTGATCCATTCCAGATGTTCGTCCAGCAAGAAAGCGCAGTGACGCTGGTTGTGGAAAGCATCTGGCGCCAATGCATTGCGCTTGCTGGTCTCAATGGCACCGTAAAGGCGGTTAGCCATCAGTACCCAGATATTCGGTGTCTTGACCGGGCGGCTGGCGCACAGCGAACGCAGGGCATGCAAGGCATCGCGCAGGTTTCCGCTGCCATCTGCCGAGGCTGCGCTGGCAGGCCGCATCGCAGCGGTCAACAAAACCGGCTTTGACTGCACAGGTACGGTGAGATGCAGGAAAAAAGCGGTTTCTTCAAGCGTGTCAGTCCCATGGGTCACCAAAACCGCATCGGTCTGTCGGTCGTTCAAGGCGTCCATCACAGCCTGCCGCAGCAGCATGCTGTGTGTCTCGGTGAAGTCCTGGCTGCCGATGGAAAACAGCGGAACGATACGCAGTGAGGCCAGCCCATGGACGCCCGGAATGGCATCCAGCAGTGTCTGCGCATCCACAGCGCCTGCCGTGTAGCCAGTGCTGTGGCCGACCTGACCCAGGCCTGCAATCGTACCGCCGGTTGATATCAGCGTGATGCGGGTTTTACGCGGCATGGTTCATTTTCCGGTTTTTCTGTTGTTGGCAGAGACCGCCGTTGCTGTAGTTAGAGATGAAGCATCCGCGGTCGAGTCGGCGATGGTGGCACCCTCAGCGACTGCCTCTTCATCAGTAACCGTATCCGGCTCAAGCCCCAGCAAGGCACCCGCCTCGCTGGGTGCCAACGCTTCAACGGACCGTAACTTGCGCTCCATGGCTCGTGTACGGGTTTCGGCGCCTTCGATGTTGCGGGCGGCTTTCTCCAGCGTGTCGCGTGTCTTGGCCAACACGTCGCCGAATTTTCCGAACTCTGTCTTGACGGCGCCCAGCACTTTCCAGACTTCGCTGGAGCGCTTTTCGAGTGCGAGTGTACGGAAGCCCAATTGCAAAGCGTTGAGCAGCGTGGTGAGGGTCACCGGACCTGCTACCGTGACGCGGTGTTCGCGTTGAAGTGTGTCGACCAAACCGGCCCGCTTGACCACCTCGGCATACAAACCCTCGGTTGGCAAAAACAGGATACCGAAATCAGTTGTGTGGGGAGGCGACAGGTATTTTTCCGAGAAGCTTTTTGCTTCGCCCCGCATCGCGGTTTCAAGGGCCTTGCCAGATGCGGCAACCGCCTCTGCATCGGCCGCGTCAAATGCGTCGAGCAGGCGCTCGTACTGCTCTTTGGGAAATTTGGCGTCGATGGGCAACCAGACCGGCGCTTCGTTCTCTTCGCGACCGGGCAGGCGGATCGCAAACTCCACGATGGCATTGCTGCCCGGTATCGGTTTGACATTGCGGGCATACTGCTCCGGCGTCAGCATCTGTTCGAGCAGGCTATCAAGGCGCAATTCGCCCCACGTGCCGCGTGTTTTGACATTGGTCAGCACGCGCTTCAAATCCCCCACTCCGGCAGCGAGATTTTGCATTTCGCCCAGGCCACGATACACCTGTTCGAGGCGGTCACTGACCTGTTTGAAAGACTCGCCCAGACGTGCCTCGAGTGTGGACTGGAGCTTCTCGTCGACGGTCTGACGCATTTCATCGAGCTTGCGGGTATTGTCGTCCTGCAATGACTTGAGCCGCCCCTCCACGCCCGTTCTAAGCTGGTCCAACTGGTTGTTCAACAAACCCTGCAGACGGTGCAGTGTGTCGGAAAACTGTCGCAGTTGTTCGGACTGCTGGTTGGCCGCCTGGGCAATGGCTGTGCTGGTGAGCGCAATCGATTTGTCCTGCCCTTGCAAACCCTGCGTCAGTGCCTGTCCGAGCAATGCCATCTGCTTGTCCAGATTCTGAAAACCCGCAGCCGACTGGTTGGGTATGCCGGCGAGGGACTGCAGTTGCGCGGTAATGGCGTCGAGCTGCAGGCGGGCTGTTTCGAGTTCGGCGGCCTGCCGACGCAGACTGCTCCAGGAAAAAACACCCAGCAGCGCCGACAGTCCGGCGAGCAGCACAATGACGAGCGTCATACTTTCAGTCATTCAGTTGTGTCCTTCAGCCCGGTTGCGCATGAAATCCGCCGTGCGATAGAAAGCAACCAGCAGGCGCTCTGACAGGCTCTCTTCGATGTTGCAGGCTTTCAGTGCGCGTGCCATGCAGACCAGCCATTGATCGCGCTCGCGAGTCGCTATCGGAAAACTGATGTGGCGTGCGCGCAGCCGGGGATGCCCGTATTCGCGGATGTAAAGGTCGGGGCCACCCAACCAGCCAGCAAGAAATTTGTAGAGTTTGTTGCGCGAGTCGGTCAGGTCTGAAGGATGCAGTTTGCGGATGACATCGAACTCGGGATTGCGATCCATTTCATCATAAAAATGATCGACCATTTTCCGCACAATACCCAAGCGCGCTTCGGGGTCCGCGGACAGCAATTCAAATGCCGTGTGCTCGGGTACCTCATTGCTTTTAACGTCGATGTTGCCGTCACTCACTTTGCTGTCCACTCTTTCGTTTGTATGACTTCAGCCTTCTGCCCGCAGCACCTGTCCGGGCGGTGTTGCAATGATACGCCGTATCGACCAGGCACCCCCCGACAGAGCGACGGCGCACGCCACCAAAATCGCAATCACCACTATCCCGGGTGATGGGACATACACAAACTCAAATGCATGGCGTGCTACCAGCCAACCGATGCCCTGCGCGGAGAGGCCTGCCATCAATCCGCCCAGCAAACCCACCAGCATCAATTCAAGCAGGATGGATCCCCGAATCTGCGCCCTGCTGGCACCCATGGCACGCAACAGCGCTGCTTCGCGCAAGCGCTGTTGCTGGTTGGACATCAGGCTGGCTACCAGCACCAGCGCACCCGCGGCAACGGTAAACAGGAAAATGAACTCAACCGCCCGACTGATCTTGGCCAGCGTGTTGCGCACCTGCGAAATGATCAGACCCGTATCAATGATGGTCAGGTTCGGATAGCGGTCGAGCAGTTCGCGCGCCAATGCCGATCGGTCGCTCGGCAAGTGAAAGGCTGTGATCCAGCTGGTGGGTTGGTCCTGCAGCAGACGTGTGGGAAAAATGATGAAAAAATTAACCTGCATCGAGTCCCACTTCACGGAGCGGACATTGCCGATGCGTGCAGATACCGGACTGCCTGCGATATCGAACTGCAGCTCATCCCCGGGCTTGAGCTTCAGTGTCTTCATCAGTCCCTCTTCAATGGACAGTTCGGCCGCGTCGGGTTTGAACCATTGCCCTTGAACCAGTTCATTGTTGGCCGGTAGCGTGTCGGAGAAGCTCAGATTGAATTCACGGTCCAGCAAGCGCTTGGCGCGGTCGTCGTCGTAACCGTCCGGCCCCACTGCCCTGCCGTTGATGCCCACCAGCCTGCCCCGCACCATGGGGTATAGCACCGGCGCGCTGCCGGATGCTTTCTCCAGTGTGGCGATCACCGTGTCTTTTTGTTGCGGCTGTATGTTCAATGCAAAGCGGTTGGGGGCATCGGGCGGCACCGCCGCTTGCCAGCTGTCTACCAGGTCTCCACGCAGCACGGCCAGCAGCATGAGCGCTGTCAGTCCGAGGGTGAGCGCAACTCCCTGCACCAACGTCACCAAGGTGCGACGCGACAGTGAGAGCCACGCAAAGCGGAGGGTCGGGGCAGCCTGTTGCCGCTTGCTGATCCATTCAAATAGCGCAAGCCCTGTCCGAATGGCCGCCCATGCCAGTAGGCCAAACACGAGCGTCACGAGACTGACGGCCAACAACATCAGCACGCCCTGTTTCGCACTGCCTGCTGCCAGTGAACACGCAAGCCCCAACGCTGATAGTCCGACAATGGTCTGTTCAAGAATGGCGCGCTTGTGACCCTGCGCTGCGGGTCGCAAGACAGCGACCGGCGGTACTCTCAGGGCAGAAATCAGCGGCGGTGCTGCAAAGCCGACCGTCAGCAGCAGACCCATGGCAAGCGCCTTGAGCCATGGCAGCATGCCGGCCTGCGGTAAGTGTGTAGCCACCAGCGAGTCGAGCATCTGAACCAGACCCAGATGCGTCAGCCACCCCAACATCGCGCCCAACGCGGCCCCGCACAGTGCCAGCAATAACAGTCCGGTGATCCAGATGCGCAGCAACTGCGAGGGGCGTTGCCCCAGCGCCTTGAGCAGCGCAACCCGCGTGCGCTGCCTCGCACCGAAATGCCGGGCGGCCAGTGCCAGACCAACGCTGGATACGAGCGTGGCCAGCAATGCGGACAAGGTCAAAAACTGCGTCGCCCGATCCAGTGTGTTGCGGATTTCGGGCCGGCCACTGCGAACGTCTTCGATACGCTGACCCGCCTGCAGTTTGCTTTGCATTTGGATGCGAAGCGCATCAAGCTGCTTTTGCTGTTCTTGCGTGCCTGCAATCAGTAGCTTCCAGTTGACCCGGCTACCGGGTTGTATGAGCGAAGAGCGTTGCAGACCCGTCGGGCTGATCATGACGCGGGGCGCAAAGTTGGCAAATGCCATGGGGCGGTCAGGCTCCTGCAGAATCACCCGGGTGATACGGAAATGTGCGTCGCCCAACTGTATGCGGCTGCCGACCTGTGCAGACAGTCCGGACAGCAGCGCTTCATCAACCCAGACTTCGTCGTCTTTCAGGTCTGCCGCACGGGTTGCTGCACCGGACTCAAGCCGGTCAGCGGCTGTGCTCAACTGTCCGCGCAAGGGATAGGCTGAATCAACCACCTTGAGGCTGACCAAGAGCGAGCGCTCGTCGAGCAGCGCCATACTGGGGAAAGAAAGCACCTGGCTGGCTGCCAACCCGCGCTGCCGTGCATCCTCTGCCAGCGCAGGCGGGATTTCGCGGTCAGCTACCATCACAATGTCGCCGCCGATGAGGGCAGCGGCATCCCGTTCGAATGCGCGATCGAGTCGTTCGGAAAACAGACCGACGGCCGTGACGCTGGCAACCGCCAGTGCGAGCGTCAGCAGCAAAAGCCGCAGTGCGGGTGTGCGGAACTCACGTATCCAGAATCTGAAACTCACGGCTTTTCCACTGCTTTCTGTCTTCCACCGACCACCGAAACGCTGCATTATGTGCCACAATTGGGTCAAGAAATAAAACGATCGTTCATTTTTCGGAGACTGAACGCATGAGCATCGCTTTCCCCCATTTGACCGCCCCACTTGACCTTGGTTTCACGACCCTTCGCAACCGCATGATGATGGGTTCGATGCATACCGGCCTGGAAGACAAGGCGCGGGATTTTGATGCGCTGGCCGCCTATTTCGAGGAACGTTCCAAGGGTGGCATCGGCTTGATTGTTACCGGTGGCTTTGGTGTGAACATGGAAGGTTGGCTCTACCCTTTTGCTGGTCGCATGACAAAAAGCATGGTGCCGCACCACCAGAAGGTCACCCAGGCCGTGCAACGTCACGGTGGTCGTATCTGTCTGCAACTGTTGCATGCAGGCCGTTACGCCTACCATCCCCTGTCGGTGTCGGTGTCGGCTTCGGCGGTCAAGTCCCCCAGTAATCCCTTCAAGCCCCGCTCGCTGGGCGAATTCGGCATCTGGCGCACCATCGTCGCCTGTGG
>SXZD01000191.1 GCA_005788065.1 Burkholderiales bacterium | reverse complement strand
GGGTGTCGGCAGGCAATGGCCCGGTGAGGTTCATGCCTTCCTGACGCAAAGACCGGACGACCGGTTCGATGATGTCGATCTCTTCGCGCCCCAGATGACCGGCCTCGCCCGCATGCGGATTCAGGCCCGCCACCACAATGTGCGGCTGCGTACAGCCGAACTGTTCGCGCAATGCAGTGTGCAGGATGCGCAGGGTGGTTTGCAGGGCGTCTGGCGTGATGGCTGCCGGCACCTGCGACAGTGGCAAATGGGTGGTGGCAAGAGCGACCCGGAATTCTCCACTGGCCAGCATCATGACCACCTGTGGCGTGCCGGTTTTGTCGGCCAGATACTCGGTATGTCCCTGAAAGCCCGTGTGTCCGGCATCGCAGATGACCGATTTTTGCAGGGGGGCGGTGACCATGGCCGCAAAAAGACCTTGCTGGCAGCCAGCAATGGCGCTGTCCAGCAGAGCAAGTACGTATGTGGCATTGCGGCTGTCCAGTTGTCCGGGAATGCAGGTCGCGGCCAGGGGATGGTGGAGCACCCGGACAGCCGGTTGTGTCCCGGTGTCCGCGTTGGGACGTGGATTTGCGCCGGCTGTTGTAAATGGGTGCTTGGCAGCAGAGAGGGTAACTTTCAGACCCAGCATGTCAGCCCGGTGGTGCAGCATGTCGATGTCACCGAGCAGGATCACCTCGTCATGCCAGCCTTCTTCCAGCGCCAATCGGGCCAGCATGAGGCTGACATCCGGGCCGATACCGGCCGGTTCACCCGTGGTGATGGCGATGGGTTGGGGTACGGTCTGCATGGCGCAAGTCCCTCCGCGGACCGGTGTCACCGATCCAGTCTGACTTCCACATAGGTGCGGTCTCGCAGTTGCCGCAACCAATCCTGGAACGCGTCTTCGGATTTTCGCTCCCGCAGGGTCTGGCGCACAAGCGCCCGCTGCCGCTCGTTGGAAATCTGCTCGTTTTTGCGTTCCAGCACTTCGATGAGGTGAAGTCCGAACTGCGACTCGACGATGTCGCTGATTTGCCCGGGTTTCAACTCGCGCATCGCATTTTCAAATTCGGGCACTGTGTCGCCGGGGTAGAGCCAACCGAGTTCGCCGCCTTTGGAGGCACTGCCATCGACTGAAAACTTGCGGGCGGCCTCATCAAATTTCTCGGTGCCGTCGATGAGGTTTTGTCGCAGGTCCGTGAGCCGCTGACGGGCCACAGCGGCTGTCATGGTGGGCGAGGGACGCATCAGGATGTGGCGGGCACGGATCTGTTCAACAATCGGGCTGCTGTTGGGCGCCCGATCGGCTTTGCGCTCCAGCAATTTGAGAATATGGAAGCCGTTGGCGCTGCGCACCAGTGTCAGTTCGCCGGTTTTGAGCTTCTGCACGGCGTTGACAAACAGGGCTGGCAGTTTTTCGGTGGTTTTCAGACCGAGTGAGCCGCCCGTCAGTGCATCGGGCGCCGATGAAAATTCGGCTGAATATTTGAGGAAGTCTGCCCCATTGCGCAATTCGGCAAGCATCTGCTCGGCCCTTGCGCGCAGTCGTTCACGGTCCGCTTCGCTGGCGGTTTCGGGGAGGCGGAGCAAGATTTGGGCGATGTTCAGCTGTTCGCTGTCGGCCAGTGCAGACTTCTCATCCGCGATGAAGTTGTCGATTTCACTCTCGGAAATCTGGATGCGGGCCTCAACCTGCGACTCGCGCACACGCTGCAGCAGCAATTCTTCTTCAATGTCGTCCCGGAACTGCGCAAAGGTTAAACCCTGGCCTTCGACGGTGCGACGGAATTGGGTCATGTCCATGCCGTTTTGATCCGCTATCCGACCGATGGTGCGGTCGATGACGGCCGGTTCGATTCGGATGTTGTTCTCGCGGGCCAACTCAAGCTGCGCTTTTTCCAGAATCAGGCGCTCAAGCACCTGACGCTCGAACACCTTGCGCGGTGGCAGGCTGATGTTCTGGCGAGCCAGTTGTCGCTCCACAGTGCCCAGGCGCCGGTTGAGTTCACCACGTGTAATCGGGGATGAGTTGACCACCGCAACAATGGTGTCGATCGCATCATCGCCCGTGCTGTCCGGCAACCGGGCAATGCGGTCTGTCATGCGGGCGCCGAATTTGCTGGCTGACGGGGCCGCTGATGGGGCCGCTGACGGGGGGGCCGGTGCCTTGATCTGGGCAACACTCACGCCGTGGAGGGTCAGCAGCAGGAGTGAGGCGATGCCGGTTTGCAGCAGGGGAGACAGACGAGAGTGCATCATTGGTAGTCGGAGAAGCTGTCCAGATCGTTTTGGGGGTTGATCCGGCCAGTGTTGGTCAGGGGTGAATAACCGGGAACGGTTCTGCGCAGCAGTTTCATGGGATCGGATCCGATTTTACTGAATCCGTTGAGTTCAAGCTGGAAAAAGATCGTGGATGTGCGCGTGCCTGTCGCCGCTGTAAAGCTCTGGGTGACCACACGGGTGACCCAGCAGCCGCCGTCATATTCGAAACCGGCGATGGTTTCGATGTAACGCGATTCGCGAAACGAGTAGTTGACCCGACCCACACCATACCAGCGCCCCCCCAACGGGTATTGGCCGGACAGGTCGATCTGCCCCAGTGCATCGCGCGTGTAACGGTAGGCCACGTTGACGCTCTGGTTTTCGCCGGGGCGCATGCGTACGGTCACGTTGCCCCGGGTGATCTGTCCGGTGTCGGAAGAGATCTGGGTAAGGGCATCGGCATAGATTTTGGGGTTGATAGGACCGCCTGCACCCAGCAGAAAGTCCGAGCGGCTGTTGCGCAAGGCAGTCTGTCCCGGGATGGTGACTGTTTGATCCGAAAGGTTCAGACGTTGTCCCGCAAATAGCCTGAGACGTTCTGATCCGTCTTCGCGGTCCAGAAAGCGGGACGTGGCCGTCAGCGTCAATTGTCTTGCGTCACCTACGCGGTCAAAGCCGCTGAAACGGTTCTCTGAGAAGAGTAGTTGTTGATTGAAGTCAGCAACGCCCGTGTCAAACAGCGGTTGCCGGCTCTGGTCGCGGTTGGGGACGTACAGAAAAAAAGCCCTCGGCTCAAGTGTCTGCGTAAGCTCTGTGCCCCGAAAATTGCTATCGCGTTCAAATAGCAGTTTACCGTCCAGCGAGAGGATGGGAATGCTACTGCCAACGCTGCGGGGATTGCCGGCTGCGATCGGGGTGTTGTCGTTGAGTTGGTAGTTGACCGAGTGCAGGCTGAGCCGTGGCGTGAAGCTGAACGCGGGTGTGATGACGGGCGCGCTGATGCTCGGGCGCACGACCAACCTGTTGCCGTTGACCTGCGTGGGGTGCACAAAGCGTGATACCTCGCTGAGCATGGCAATGTCCAAGCCGCCCACATCATGCTTTTCGCTGGTCAGCAACAGTTGCGGTACCCGGTCATACGGGACGGCGATCGGTGTCAGCGGGTCCTGCAAGGTTTGGAACCGGGTTACGCGGGTCGTGAAGTTGTAGTTTTCTCGCAGCAGGCTCACGAAAACATCGCGGGGCAGCGTTCGTTGAGAGGCGCCTAGCAGGCTGCGCGAGAAATCGACAAAGTAACGGTCATCCGATGCTTTGGCCAGGTTGTAGCCAGCCACCAAACCGTTGCCCAACGCGTGGTTGCCGCGTCCCAGCAACGAGTATCGCGTGGTGTTGGTCAACTGGTCGTTTTCCAGGCGCTCGAATTTGAGCTCGCCGCCTCCGGAGGGTTCAAGGTAACGAAAGTGTCCACCCAACTGCAGGCCACGGGTGGCATAAACGCGCGGAATGATGGTCAGGTCGCGGTTGGGAGCGATATCCAGATAGTAAGGACTGGAAACGGTCAGGCCGCTGCGGGTGGTGAATGAAACCGTAGGCGGCAGAAAACCGCTTTTGCGGGTGTCTCGCAAGGGAAAGCTGAGTGAATCGGTCTTGAACAGTCGCACATCCTTGAACCGCACCTCGCCTTGTTTGGCGACTCCCTCGCCCTCTGTGTTGTCGAGGTCCAGTTCAGATGCTTTGACGTACCAGTCGGCTTTGCCGATGTCGTCTGCCTGGCATGTGGTGTAGCGTGCCGTGAAAAGTTTGAGCTTGTCCACACCGTTGAACTGGGCTTTATCTGCTTCTCCCACTCCCCCTGTGTTTTCGAGGTAGAAGCGGGGCTTTTCGATTTCGCCGGCGCTGGTGGTGGTCTTGACCTGCAAGCTGGGGCCCGTGATGACAACACCGGGCTTGATGATGCGGGCGTTGCCAAATGCCTTGACGGTATCGTCCGCAACATCGTAGACCATGGTGTCGGCGCGCAGCAGATTGCCATCGCGTCGGATCTCGGCATTGCGCTTGAGCGTGACGCGGTTGTCCGGATTGCCTTCGATTTCTTCGGCAAAAATGAATGTGGGTGTCTTGCCCGTTGGCGCGGGTCCGAGATAACCCAGTTCGCGTTGCATCTTCAGTTGCAGGGGCACATCGGCCATCGCTGCGGGTGCAGCGCCCATCAGGCTGCCCAGCAGATTGACCACCAGTCCGCCGGTCACGCTGCGAACAAACACACTGTGCAAGCCATCCTGTACCAGAAGGCGGCTGAAGCAAGCGTCGCGCAGCCGATACCGTGCCTTGCCTGGATCGCATGCGGTTGGTGATGCAGCGGCAGTTGTCGGACGGTTCGGTAGACTCACGGGGGTGCGTGCGGTGAAGGGTTTGCAAATACCCATTATGATAGGCGGTGAAGGTATAACCGAATTATCGCATGAACACAAACAACGACCTGCGCCGCCAGGCCCTCGCCGAATGGGCCGGACAACAGCAAACATGGGCTCTACAGCCCGACACCATCGCACCAGCCTCTGCCGATGCGAGTTTCAGACGCTATTTCAGAGTGTCATCCGGGCACGCGGACCATCCTTCCGTCATCCTCATGGATGCGCCGCCCCCGCAAGAGGATGTGCGCCCGTTCATCGATATCGCGCAACGCCTCTGGGACGCCGGGGTGCATGTGCCGCAGATATTGGCTGCTGATGTCGAACGCGGCTTTCTGGCCCTGTCCGATCTGGGCAACACGACCTATCTGGGCGTCTTGAAGCCCGACAATGCCCGGCAACTGTACGAGGCCGCGTGGGTTGACATGGTCCGCTTCCAGACGGCGGCCAGGGTGGACGGACTGCCCGCGTATGACCGCACGCGACTGGTCAACGAGATGGAGCTTTTTCCGCAGTGGTATTGCGAAAGGCACAAAGCCACGACGCTCTCCACCGAGGAGCGCAATGACCTGACCAAGGTATTTGACCTGCTGGCCACCGACGCGCTGGCTCAGCCTCCCGTCCTGGTTCACCGTGACTACCACAGCCGAAACCTGATGGCGGTCGACCCTGAGGTTGCCGACCGGTTCGGACGTCTGGGGCAACCGGGCATTCTCGATTTTCAGGATGCCGTAACGGGCCCGGCCACCTATGATCTGGTGTCCCTGTTCAAGGATGCCTACATCGAATGGGACCGTGAGCAGATTCTGGACTGGACTATCCGCTATTGGGAGCTGGCCAAGCGCGCCGGTGTGCCGGTATCGCAGGATCCCGCTGAGTTTTTCCGTCAGTTTGAGTGGATGGGCCTGCAGCGGCATCTGAAAGTGCTGGGTATTTTCGCCCGTCTCTACCATCGCGACGGCAAATCCGGCTACCTGAAAGATCTGCCGCTGGTCATGTCCTACACCCGACAGGTGGCGGGTGCCTTCCGGGCATTTGCACCGTTGGTCAGACTGCTGGACCGTCTTGAGGACATTGAGGTGAAGGTAGGGTACACATTTTGACGGGCGGGGCTGTGTCAGGCCGGTTTGCAGCAGACACGGCGGGTGTTGGCCTGCCGGACCTGTCGATGCTCACCGTGATGATATTGGCGGCCGGTCGGGGCGAGCGCATGCGCCCGCTGACCGATACGGTCCCCAAGCCGATGCTGCACGTCGGTGGCAAACCGCTGATCGTCTGGCATCTGGAACGTTTGGCCGCGTGGGGTGTGCGGCGGGTTGTCATCAACCATGCCCATCTGGGGCATGTGCTGGAACAGTCGCTGGGCGACGGTTCAAGCTGGGGCATGCAGATAGCGTGGTCGCCGGAGGGTGAGGCGCTGGAGACCGCCGGTGGCATTGCGCTGGCGCTGCCACTGCTGGGGGACTTGCCTTTTCTGGTTCTCAATGGCGATGTTTTTTGCGATCTTGACCGGGCATCGGTCACGGATGCGCTGTCACGGTTCAACAGGGTTTCCGTTGACCCGTCCCCCGTGTTGGCCCATCTTTGGCTGGTGGACAACCCGGAGCACAAGACAGCCGGCGACTTTACGCTGTGCTCAGACGGCAAGGTTCTGGCTCGGCCGGATGCCGCGGCAGGGCAGTCATTGACGTTTTCAGGCATCGGTTTGTACCGGGCTGAACTGTTTGCCGACTGTGAGCGCGGCAGCAAAGCGCCCCTTGCACCTCTGTTGCGTACCGCCATGGGTGCGCAACGTGTCAGCGGGGAACATCTGCGCGGACGTTGGGTGGATGTGGGAACCCCCCAGCGTCTGGCATCATTGGATGCAGAGTTGAAATCAGCACAGGCAGGGGAACGACCATGAAAACCGACCGAACCGTCTGGCAGGCGCGCCGCCTGGCTTTGGCAAAACAGATGCAGGCTGCCGGCGGTGGCGTGGCCATTATCCGCACCACCGACGAGGTGCCGCGCAACCGCGACAGCGACTTTCCCTACCGGTGGGACAGCTATTTTTACTATCTCACCGGTTTTCCGGAACCGGAAGCGGTGCTTGTGCTCACAGCGCCCGCGCATGGGCCCGTGACGCAGCAACTGTTCTGCCGCCCCCGCAACGAAGAGCGGGAAATATGGGACGGTTTCCGCTGGGGGCCGGAGGGCGCTCGGACCGAGTTCGGCTTTGATGCCGCTGCCGACATTTGCTTGCTGGACGAACAGATCCCGAAACTGCTGGCCAACCAGCCACAGGTTTTCTATGCGCTGGGTCAATCTGAGTGGCTGGATGCTGCCGTTAGACGCTGGATGGGCAGCGTGCGCCAGCAGGCGCGCTCTGGCGTGGTTGCGCCACAGGCTGCGCGCGATGTAACCCATCTGCTGGACGAAATGCGCCTGTTCAAGGATGAGGCCGAGCTGACCACCATGCGAAGGGCGGCCGACATTTCAGCGCAGGCGCATTGCCACGCGATGACGGTGGCTCGGCCCGGCGCTTTTGAATATGAAGTGGAGGCGGAACTGCTCTATCACTTCCGTCGCCACGGCTCACAGTTTCCGGCATACGGATCGATCGTGGCGGGAGGGGCATCGGCCTGCGTGCTGCATTATCGGGCCAATGACAGGCAACTGCGCGACGGCGACCTGCTGCTGATTGACGTGGGTTGCGAACTGGACGGTTATGCCTCCGACATCACGCGCACCTTTCCCGTCAACGGCCGGTTCTCTGCAGCACAAAAAGACTGCTACGAGATTGTGCTGGCTGCCCAGCAGGCCGCCATCGAAGCGACCCGCCCGGGGCAGACCTTCATGGCACCCCATGATGCCGCAGTGCGGGTTCTGACTCAGGGTATGATCGATACAGGTCTGCTGACGGGTACCGTGGACGGATTGATCGAAAGCGGTGCGTACAAACGCT
>SXZD01000190.1 GCA_005788065.1 Burkholderiales bacterium | reverse complement strand
GTGCTGTCGCGCAAACTGGCAGAAGCGGGGCACTACCCCGCCATCGATATCGAACAGTCGATATCGCGCGTCATGCACAACATCACAAGACCGATGCACCAGCAGGCCGCCCTGCTGCTGAAATCGGCGTTTTCACGGGTACAGCGCAACCGTGACCTGATCAGCGTCGGCGCCTATGCACCGGGCAATGACGCGCAACTGGATCAGGCACTGGCGATGTTCACCGACATAGAAGCCTATCTGCAGCAGGGCATGCAGGAAAAGGCCGCATACGGGGAAAGCGTTGAACGACTGCTGACCCTGTTCAACATGACAGAAACAGACAATGACACTACGACAGAGGGAGTCGGTCATGAGCACACAGACATTGCAGATGCTGCTTGATCTGGCAGCAGACAAGCGCGAAAGCGCAGCGCGCATTCTGGGTATTGAACGCAACGCATTGGCCGCAGAGAAGAACAAGCTGGACATGCTGACCTCCTACCGTCAGCAATATGAAGATGCCACCAACGGCAAGGCACAACAGGGAACCAGCGTCACACAGATGCGCAACGCAGCCGAATTCCTGCAGCGTCTGGGTCATGCCATTGAGCAGCAGAGAACCCAGATCCGCGTCGTCGAGGGGCGCATCAGCATGACCGTGCAGGAACTGTCTGCAGCCCAGGCGGAGGTGCGTAAGTATGAGACCCTGATTGCCCGAAAGAAAGAAGAGGCGCTGCGCGCTGAACTGCGACGCGAACAGAAACTCAATGATGAAATGGCAGCCCGCCTGGTTCGCCACGCGCAGGAGTAAGCCATGTCCGTCATTCCGACCAAACCCGGCGACCGCATGGCAGCCAGTACATGGGAATCGAAAAAGAGCGAGCAGGATGCAGGAGCCGGCAATACGTTTGCAGCCCTGTTCGGCGCCGCATGGACCCAGCAGATGCAGCAGACGCGCGCATCGCAGGATCAGCGCATGGTCGCCGACACCGGGGGCTCTCCGGTCGCCGATGTATCGCGCCGCAATGACGACGCCATGATGCGGGAGCAGAACTCCAAACTGTCGTCAGGCGTGCGCACTGACAACCGGCCCGCTGCAGAGCGCCCCGCGCAGGCAGATGGTGCGGCTGACAACGCATCAGCCTCCGCAAAGAATGAAAGCACTGCGCAGCAAGGCAATGATGCGCAGCAGCGTGGTGAGATGACAGCGCGCAAGCGCGACGCGGACAACCCCAATTCCGATGCTGCGATTGCACGGCGTCTGGCACGCCAGCAGCGCCCGGGGACACAGAGCGGATCATCATCACAGACTGCTGCGATGCAAAGCCGTCAGGCACTTGACGCCCGCAACGGTGCGAGCATCAGCGCTGACGATGCGGCGGGCGATGCAGTTTCTGCTGGCGGTATGAAGACAAAGAAATCAGCGCATGCCAGCAGCGCCAGCGCAGCGCTGGACGGTGATGCCAGTGTTGCAAAGGCAGACAATGACCCCTTGCAGACTCAGCGTGCTGTCAGTGCTGCAGATGCGGATTCAAAGAGCGCCATCCATGCCGCAACATCCAGCGATTCAGCAGTGGATGCAGCCATCGATGCCACACTGAAATCCAATGGCACTGCAAACGCATCGGCAACCGGAAGCGGGCCAGATGATCTGCTTGCTGCATCCCGATCTTCTTCGGCCAGCCTCACAGCAGCATCGAATGATGCACGCGCGCAAACTGCGCTGAATACACCGGCCTCCGACGCTGCAGCGCTGTCCGCTGTCAAAGCATCAGCACAAACCGCCGGCGGCACGGATGGCGCACCGAACAGCGCGTCCGCGCTCACGGCGCAAGACGAACCCGAAGCGACTGCTGTCGCACGCGGCACTGCTCACGGTTTGGGTACAGAAGGTTCATCGACACCGGGCAAGGGCACAAATTCAGCCAGCCGCCTGCTCGGTGCCGGCGACGGGTCAACTGCGCTCAAACAGATCAACAGCGCAGCGGGAAACGCCACCAGCAACACAGCCATCGGCACCGATACGCTGCGTCAGCGCACAAGCGAGGCTGCCATGTTGCCGGGCAAAACAGTCGACCCGCGCGATGTGTCGCAAAACCCGGCACTGTCATCACCCCTTGCGCGAACCGGTGCGGACGGTGGATTCAGCCTCACGGCAAACGTTGCCGCAAATGGTGTTGCAAACGGTGTTGCAAACAGTTCTGCAAACAACGTAACAAGCGCCACAGCAAACGGCACCTCAGCACCTGCGGTTGCTGCGTCGGCCAACGCATCTGCACTCTCCGCCAACGGCACGGCCGATGCAGCGCGCAAAAGCGATGATTCCAAGCTTGCTGCGGGTAGCCGCAACCGGGCATCAGCAGGCATTTCCGCAACAGGATCGGCCAGCGGCGTGGGGGTTATTGCAAACGCTACGGGCACGCCCACGGATACCCGCATGGCCATTGAGCAGGCAACTGCAAGCAACACGGCCAACTCAGTTCCGGGTGGACAAACCGGCACAGCGCTGCCGATACAAAACCCCACTCCACTCCCGGCACAGACCGCCGCGGAAACGTCAGCCGACGCCGCATCCGATTCCGCAGGCAGCGCATCGGGTACCCCACTGCAAAACAACGGATCGCTGTTGTCTGCTGCCGCCGCGGATGGCCTCAATGCCTTCCAGCGCATCGCGGCTCAGGACGACGCGCCCCGCCTGGTCATGAGCACGCCGATTACCGATCCGGGTTTTGCTGATGAACTGTACGACACCGTCAAACTGGTCAGCACACGCGGACTTCAATCCGTTGAAATCAATATCGCGCCGGCTGAACTCGGCCCCATCAAATTGCGGGTGGACATGAGCGGCAATGAAGCGGATGTCAGATTCGAAGCGACCAACGAAACCACCCGCAGTCTGCTGGCCGACGCGGTCCCTGCACTGAAGGAACAACTCGCACAATCGGGCATCGACCTGCGCCATGCCACAGTGGACCGCAACACGGCGTGGAACGGCAACAGCCAAGGTAACCTGCAAGGCAACCTCGGACAAGGCGCAGGACAGAGCGGAAACCAGGGCAACAACGCGGGCAACAGTGCAGGTGGCCAGCAAACCGGCAACGGACGGTTCGATACCGGCGCAGGCAATGTGCGCGCTGAGGCAGGTAATCAACAACCGGCGCAACGTCGGCGCAATGCCTTGTTGGACACCTATGCGTAAACAATTGAAACAGACACGGATTAGCGTGGCGGCAAACGGGTAATTCCGCCCTTTCCAACCTGCAATCCCGAGGCACAATAACCGTCAGGCAGTCTTGAAAGAGAGGCTGCCTGGCTTGAAGGAGCGACACCATGTCCAATGCAAAAGCAGCAGAAGCCCCCGCCGAAGGTGGTGGTGACGAAGAAGCCGCCAAAAAGAAAAAAAAGAAGATGATGATCATCATCATCGCTGCCGTCGTGCTGCTGGCCGGCGGTGGTGGTGGTGCTTTTTTCATGATGAAAAAAGACAAGAAGAAAAAGAAACCCGCACCCGAACCTGAAGAGGAAGTGGTGGAAGAGCCGGCCAAGAAAGGCCCACCCGCTTTCACCATCCTCGACCCGTTTGTGGTGAACATCAGCGACGGTGACGAAAAGCGTTACCTGCAGATCGGCATTACCTTCCAGGTGACCGATGCCAAGGCATCGGACAACATGAAAGCCTATGTGCCGATCCTGCGCAGCCGCATCCTGCTGATTTTGGCCAGCAAACAGGTCAAGGAACTGCAGACCGTGCCCGGCAAACAGGCCCTGATGGACGAATTGCTCGACATGGCGCGCGACACGGTGCAGTACAAGGGCAAGGACCGCGGCATCGTGGATGTGCACTTTTCCAGTTTTGTGATCCAGTAAGAGGAAACACGAAAAATGGCCAGCGAATTTCTCTCACAGGAAGAAGTCGATGCCCTGCTGTTCGGGGCCAGCGGCGAAGAAGCGCCTGCCGAAGAACCGCATGACGGCAAAGCACCGGAGATGCGTACCTATAACCTCGGTACGCAGGAACGCATCGTTCGCGGGCGCATGCCGAC
>SXZD01000189.1 GCA_005788065.1 Burkholderiales bacterium | reverse complement strand
CGACTCGCGGTTTATGCTCCACGTTTCCTTCCCACGCTCGGTCACCCTCACGCAGTTACGTTTCACTTCGCTCACTGTGACCAGCTCGCGGCGGGACTTGCACCCGCAGGTGTGCGCCCATGCTGGGCGCACAAAAAAAGCCCGGTCATGGAGACCGGGCGAACCTCAGAAGCAAAAGAGGAGGGATGTGCGGTTATTATTTCCTCCGCCCTGCTGTAACTCCAAGAACAAAATTCGAAGAAAAACTCCAAATACTGAACGGCCGGTCAATTATTAAACACGCAAAAACAGGTATTTACTGTTTTAAGCGCTTGTTTTTGAGTTGAATTTGAAGGAACACACCCGCCTGTGCGCAAGCGAGGGCACCTGGCAAGGCGCCAGATGCCGTCCTGTTTTTGCCACGTTTGAGATGCGCAGCGGGTCAGCTGGCCACCTGAATCTGCCTGAATGCCTGTCGGGCAGCGTCCAGCGTGGCATCGATCACCTCATCGGTGTGAGTCACCGACACGAAGCCCGCCTCAAAGGCTGACGGCGCAAGATCAACCCCGGCGTCCAGCATGGCATGGAAAAAGCGATTGAAACGTGCACGGTCAGAATCGTTGACATCGGCCAACGTGGCCGGCGGATGTTCGCTGAAGTAAACCCCGAACATGCCCCCAATGCTGTCGGCACAGAACGTTTCGCCCATTTCGGCAGCCACGCCGTTCAGACCGTCCACCAGACGGGCTGTCTGCCGGCCCAGTTGCTCATAAAAACCCGGGCGCTGCAGCAATTTGAGCGTGGTAATGCCCGCAGCCACCGCCACCGGATTGCCCGACAGGGTGCCCGCCTGATACACGGGCCCCAAGGGGGCGATGCACGCCATGATGTCGCGACGCCCGCCAAATGCACCGACAGGCATACCGCCGCCGATGATCTTTCCCAGAGTCGTGAGGTCGGGCTTGATGTTGTAGACACCCTGTACGCCCTGCGGCCCGACCCGGAAACCGGTCATGACCTCGTCAAAAATGAGAACTGCACCATGGCGGGTGCACAGGTCGCGCAAGGTTTTGAGGAATGCAAGCGAGGGTTTGACCAGATTCATGTTTCCGGCAACGGGCTCGACGATGACACAGGCAATCTGGTCGCCCTGCTCTGCAAACAAGGCTTCGGCCTGCTCTGGCCTGTTGTAGTCAAGCACCACGGTGTGGCGTGCAAAATCGGCAGGAACACCGGCAGACGTCGGGTTGCCGAAGGTCAGAAGACCCGAACCGGCCTTCACCAACAGGCTGTCTGCATGACCGTGATAGCAACCCTCGAATTTGACAATGGTGCTGCGCCCTGTGAAACCGCGCGCCAGTCTGATGGCGCTCATGGTGGCCTCTGTGCCGCTGCTCACCAGCCGCACCTGCTCCATGGACGGCAGCAGGCGACAAAGCAACTCGGCCATTTCGATTTCAGCCTCGGTGGGCGCACCGAAACTCAGTCCGTTGACCGCTGCCTGCTGTACGGCCGCAATCACGTCCGGATGGGCGTGTCCCAGCACGGCAGGACCCCATGACCCGATATAGTCGATATACCGCTTGTCGTCAGCGTCCCAGACGTGAGGGCCGCTGGCGCGCTTGAAAAACCGGGGCGTGCCACCGACGGAGCGGAATGCACGGACGGGGGAATTGACGCCACCCGGAATGGTCTTCTGGGCGCGTGCAAATAGGACTTCGTTCTGGCTCATGGGGAGCAACTTTACCACAAGCGACCACTGCTTTCGTGCGCCCGCAGGGCCCGAAAATCGCTTGCACCAGGCAGCCCCGCGCCGGCCGAGCCAGCGGGAATCAAACCCTCAGACGCGCGCGCCCTCTGTTCTCAGGCGCGCACCGTGCTGAAAGTTTTCGATCATCTGGGTGGCGACCCGCAGGGTGTACATGGGGTCAGGCTCAGAGCCAAAAATGGACGTGATGACAGCCGCCGCACAGGCGCCGGACTCCGCTACACGCAACACATTGATGGTATCGATCCCGCCGATGCCGACAATGGGTACACGCAGGGCCACGTTGGTTTTTTCGATCAGGCTCAGCGGCGCACTGGTTGCGCCCGGCTTGCTGCGCGAGCGGAACAGACTGCCGTAGGCAATGTAACTTGCCCCCTGCTTGATGGCCATAGCTGCCCGATCAAAGTCGTCATAACAGGAAACCCCAAGCACTCCACGGGGTCCGATCGCGTTGCGGGCACTCTGTATGTCGCCGTCGTTTTTTCCCAAATGAACCCCGGCGGGCGGGTAGCCGCTTTTGACCAATTCCTTGTAGAGATCGACGCTGTCATTGATGACCAGATGGCCCTCATAGAAATTGACCATGCGGGTCAGTCCCATGCCGTAGAGGGCCTTGTCTTCGGCATTGCGCTGCTTGTCGCGGTACTGCACCCAGCGCACACCGGCCTCCAGAGCGGCTTCTACGCAATCAAGCAGCCCTGACAAGGGCCAGTTATCCGGCGTGATGGCATAAACGCCCTCTGGTTTTGGCGCCAGCTTGTCGTAGTTTTTGGTCGGGGTACTGCCCCCGCTTATGTCATTCATTGCTTGCCCGAAAAATCGCAGTCAGCCCAGTGCCGACCGAGTAGACGGTCCGGTATGGCCTGTCCCACGCCAGGCCTGTTTGCACGCACCAGCGTCTCCCATGTGTAACGCAGCGCTTTAACTGCAGCAGACTGCATCGCCTGCCCCTGTGCCAGAAATGCAGCGAGCGATGAAGCCAGTGTACACCCCGAGCCGTGGTAATGCCCCGGCAAGCGCAAACATCTGTGAGAAATGGCATTTTCCCCACTGATATACAGAATGTTCACAACCTCGTCGCCGGTGGACTCGTCATGGGTCCCGGTGAGCAAGACTGCCCTGGCCCCCCAGTCAAGCAGGCGTGAAGCAGCCTCCTGTCCGGTGTCGGCCCCGGTCAGCAACAGCGCTTCGGGTACATTGGGCGTCACCACCGAAACCAACGGCATGAGTGAGACCAGTGCCTCGCGCATGCCCTCGCGCCCCAATGCATCGCCACGCCCGGACGCGATGACGGGGTCCAGCACGAAAGGCACGCCCGGAAACTGCGCGATGGTCCGCGCGACCGCCGCAACGACCTCCGGGCTGCACAAGGCGCCGGCCTTGAAAACGGCTGGTTTGAAATCAGCCAACAGCACACTGGCCTGACGGTGCACCCAGTCACTGGTCAAACTTTCAAACGCATGCACACCCGCACTGTCCTGCGCTGTGATGCCGGTCAACACGCCGGCAGGCTGGCAGCCCAAGGCGGCAAACACAGCCAGATCTGCAGATAACCCCGCACCTACCGTCGGGTCATGTGCTGCAAAACTGAGGGCAACAGGTGGGCAGGCACGAGACATTAAGCCACCCTGCGCACTCATGTCCGGGAGAAAAGCATCAGAGGATCTGTTGGATGGAACGTCAGGCACGGCTTCAAGCGGGGGCGGCATAAAACAAGTATTATCCCGCACATGCATTTTTCATCAACACCGGGCTGCTCAGCCCATCGACGTACCGTAGAAACACGCTCATGAACACCTATATCTGTCTGATTTGTGGTTGGGTTTACGATGAGGCGCAAGGTCGCCCGGACGACGGCATCGCGCCGGGCACCCGCTG
>SXZD01000188.1 GCA_005788065.1 Burkholderiales bacterium | reverse complement strand
GGTCGGTGCCGCCCAATTCGAGGTCAGCCTCAAGAACCACTGAATCCAGGCCCTGCATCAGCGGGTATAAAAACTCATGGAGCGAGATGGGAACGCCACCGGCAAAACGCTTGGTGAAGTCGTCGCGCTCCAGCATGCGGGCCACCGTGTAGCGCGAGGCCAGGCGGATCAGACCGTCAGCTCCCAGCGGCATGCACCATTCGCTGTTGTAGCGGATTTCGGTGCGCGATGCGTCCAGGATTTTGACAGCCTGTGCGTGGTAGGTCTCTGCGTTGAGCTTGATTTGCTCGGGCGACAGGGGCGGGCGGGTGCTGTTGCGGCCGGATGGGTCGCCGATGAGCGAGGTGAAGTCGCCAATCAGGAAAATGACCTGATGCCCAAGGTCCTGCAGTTGGCGCAGTTTGTTCAACACGACCGTGTGGCCCAGGTGGATGTCGGGTGCGGTCGGGTCAAGGCCGAGCTTGATGCGCAGGGGCTTGCCGGTGGATTCGGAGCGTTGCAGTTTGCCGATCCATTCGCTGCGGACCAGCAATTCTTCGCAGCCGCGTTCGGTCACGGCCAATGCGTGGCGTATGTTTTCGGTTAAAGAACCCTCATCCAATTGAGGGATGATAGAGGTATTACTATTTTGTGCCATGCAAAACCTTTGGTACACTCAACGCAATGCCGACCAAAATGTTGCTTTTTTGCAACTACAGTCGGTCCTTATGAAACAGATAAGAGGGCTTACGCCCCGCATACGTGTCGAATTGTAGCGAATCCATGTCAAAGCAGTCCCGCACCATGTCAATAAGTATCCTTCGCCGCACTGTCGGCCTGGTTGCCGACGCCGCGCGCCTCGTGCGCGACGAGGCGCTCGCCTGGCTTCCACAGTCAGGCGTGGCCCGTCGCCGTCTGGCCAAAGGCGCGACAGCCACTGCTGTATTCAGCGTGGTCGCGTTGGCATTTGCCACCTCGCGCGGTACCCCCACATTCGAGCTGAATCCCACCCAGTTGGTTGCACAAGACCTCGTGCTGGACATCCAGCCGCAGGACGTCATGCGCGTTGCGCCGTTGGTGGCCGAAGAGCAGGTTCGTCGCAGCGACTCAGTGGCATCCCTGTTGTCACGTCTGGGTATCAACGACCCCGAGCTGCTCCAGTTCGTGCGCATTGACGCCATGGGACGAAATCTTCTGCAACTGCGCGCCGGTGCCACAGTGTCGGCGCTGGCCGACGTCGACGGTCGCATCAAATGGTTGCGTTATTGGGGCACCATTGAAAAAGGCGCAGACAGCGTGTCGGCACTGGTCATCCAGCGCCGCGGCGACCGTCTGAGCGCTGCCAACGAACGGGTGGAGTTTGACCGCCACACAGAGGTACGCGCCGGGGAAATCCGCTCGTCCCTGTATGCCGCAACCGATGCAGCAGGCGTGCCTGACGCCGTGGCCAACCAGATGGCAGAAATCCTGTCATCCAAGGTGGACTTCTACCGTGACCTGCAGCCAGGCGATACCTTCCGGGTGGCCTACGAGTCTTACACCTTCAAGGGCGAGACCCTGCGTCCCGGCCGGATCTCCGCACTCGAATTTACCAATGCCGGCAAAAACCACGAAGCCTACTGGTTCGCACCCGCAGGCAGTTCCGGCGCCTACTACGACCGGCAGGGCAACAGCCTCAAGCAGGGTTTCCTGCGTTCGCCGCTGGAGTTTTCGCGCGTCACATCCGGTTTCACCAACGCCCGGTTCCATCCGGTGCTGCAAGATTGGCGCGCCCATCGCGGTGTTGACTACGGCGCACCTGAGGGGACCCGCGTGCGCTCCACGGCCGACGGCGTTGTGGACTTTGTCGGCCAGCAAAACGGTTATGGCAATGTGGTGGTGCTACGCCACCAAGGCAAATACACCACGTGGTATGCCCACCTCAGCGGATTTGCAGCGTCAGTGCGCAAGGGCAGTCGGGTACAGCAGGGTGAGACCATCGGTTACGTCGGCGCAACAGGCTGGGCTACCGGGCCGCATCTGCACTATGAATTCCGGATCAACGATATCCAGTACAACCCCCTGACCATTGACCTGCCAGGCGGCATGCCGCTGGAGGGCAGTCTGCTGGGTCTGTACAAGCGTCGCATGACAGAACTGTCTTCCCGCCTGGCCACCCCCACGGGTGCGCGTCTGGCTCAGGTCGACTGATCACGGGTCGACAGAACATTGACTGACAAGGATCAACGCGGGTCTGGCCTGTACGGGGCGGACCCGCTGAACAAGCCGGCTTCAACGCGCGCTCCTCTGCACGCTTCTCCACACACTCCTCTGCACGCTTCGCTGTCACCCCAACACCATCCTCAACGCTCGCCTGAGCACCCCGACTTGCTGTGGATGGGCTTGATGTCCGGCACCAGTACAGATGGGGTTGACGGTGTTGTGGCCCGGTTTTGTACAACGGGCACTTGCCATGTTCTGGCAGATGCGTCGGTGCCTTTTATAGAGCCTCTCAGAGCCCGCCTGCTGGCTCTGCAGCAATTGGGCAACCTGGAGACGGTCGACCCCTTGCTGGACCTTGAACAGGCCATCAACAGCCTGACAGACGTCTATGCCGACTGTGCCGCCCAGTTGATGGCGCAGTTGCCCCTGGACAGTCGCGCACGCCTGCGTGCAGTCGGGGCCCACGGGCAGACGCTCCGTCACCGGCCAGATCTGGGTGTGACCCTGCAGCACTTCAATCCGGCGCGTTTTCATGTCCGCAGCGGACTGTCGGTCGTGTCTGATTTTCGGCGTGCCGACGTGGCGCTGGGTGGGCAGGGTGCACCGCTGGTTCCAGCCTTCCATCAGTGGTGGATCAATGGGTTGACCGCATCGGGCAGACTGTCCGACCCCGGCATGGTGGTTGTGCTGAATGTGGGTGGCTTTGCCAATCTGAGCTGCATCAACGGTAATCGGGTAATCGGTTTTGATTCAGGGCCAGGCAATGTACTGATGGATGCATGGATACAGCGTCAGCAGGGGATGGCCTATGACCAGGGGGGGGCATGGGCGGCCTCGGGAACCGTTCAGCCGGATCTGCTCAAACGCTTGCTCGCTCACCCGTTTTTTGCACGGCCGCTGCCGCGCAGCACGGGTCGGGATGATTTTCATATCGATTGGTTGCTGTCGCTGTTGCAGCGCCATCCGGGCGTGTCGGATGCTGACGTGCAGGCCACCCTGATGGCCTTGACCGTGCAAAGCGTGGTGGACTGCGTACCGGCCGGCTGCCAGCGCATGCTGGTTTGTGGTGGTGGTGCCAAAAACAGCGAACTGATGCTGCGTCTGGCTCAGGCTTTGCCATTGGCTACAGTGGAGAGTACCGACGTGTTGGGGGTGCCGGTGTCGCAGATGGAGGCTATCGCATTTGCATGGTTGGCCCGTCAGAGGCTGTGTGGTCTTCCGGGTAATCTGCCAGCGGTTACAGGCGCCAGTGCGCCGGTTTTGTTGGGGTCGTTGACCGGTCCGTGACCCCGCCTCCCCGGGAGTGTATCAGGCGCGCATCAAACGTCTGATCTGACCGGCGGCCTGCGTTCGGTTCTTCACACCGAGTTGGCGGTAGAGGCTTTTTGCGTGGCTTTTGACCGTCTCCGGCGAGATTTGCAGTTTGCGCGCGATTTCCTTGTTCGATAGCCCCTGTCCCATCAGCGACAGCACGGCCTGCTGTTTACGGGTGAGGGTGCGACTGGGCATCTGCAGGGTCCAGACATTGTTGGTTCTTACTGCTGTCTGTTTGCAGGGGCGGGCGGCTTGAGCGTGCATTTGCAGCTGTACCAACAGCGTGTCGAACACCTGATCGACCGAATCGGTTTTGGCCAGGATCAACGAGCCATCGTGACCGCAGTTCTCGTAGCGGCTAAGCAACGCCATGTCACCGGTGATGCCGATCAGCAGTACATCCGGCGCGACAGAACGCAGCACGTCGAGTGTGGTGACGCCCTGTGCGTCGGGCAGATGCAGGTCAGAGATGACCAGCATGGGCTGGCGGGTTCTCACGGCATGCACACCAGCGCTCAGCGTGGGTTCGCAGATCACGTGTGCGTCGGGGATCAACTGCTCGGCGACATCTTTGAGCCCGGCTGCGTATAAAGGATGATCTTCGAGGATGAGGATGGTGTTGTTTATTATCGGATGCATTATTTGACTCTTTGTATCAAACTTTTATGTCATAAATATAAGACAGCAGGCGTCCGTCCATCAATGAAAAAAACTGTAAAAACCCCCGCAAATCGATGCTTGTGCAGAAAGGGTCTGGTTCTGCACAGTCGGATATAACATCATGTTTAATAATGTTATTTGACGCAGACAGCCGGGTGGTTTTCACCCTGTCGGGTGAGGTTTTCAGCGGGCTGGCTGCAGCACCGGCACTTCAAGCGTGCGCAGGATCGCCTGATCAAAGGTAATGCTCAGGAAGGGCAGGCTAAGGTAGAGCACATAAAAACCGGCCAGCAGTGTAACCGCAAAACCGATGCTCATGATGTTCAACTGCGGGGCAGCGCGTGCCAGTACGCCCAGCATGATGTTCGCACTCATCAAGGCGGTGATGACCGGCAGTGCAATCTGCAGCCCCAGCATGAACATCAGGCTGCCCAGTGCGGCAATCCGCTCGGGCCGTATGTGGCTGAAGACATCGGATACCGGCGCAATCTCGAAGCTCTTGATGATGGCCGCAATCACCAGCAGATGACCGTTCAGGGTAAAAAAAGCCAGCGAGGCCAGCAGCCCCAGAAAACTGCCGATCAGCGGCGAGGGCGAACTGCGTTGCGGGTCAATGAATTGCGCAAAAGCCAGACCCATCTGCAAGCCCAGCAGGTCACCGGCCACTTCGAATGCGGCAAAAATCATGCGCATCGAAAATCCCATGGCAATGCCGATGGCAATCTGCTGGAACAGCACAGCCATGGCGCGCGGGTCATTGAGCAGCACCGGCGGGGGCAGCAGGGGTGAGACGATGATGGCAATGCCCATGGCCAAGCCGATGCGCACCCGCCGGGGAACCGCCCGGTGGTTGAATACCGGTGCGGTGCTGAGCATCGCCAGAATGCGGATGAACGGCCACACGAAGGCCGACGCGAAGGTCAGGACTGTGGCGCTGTTGATAAGGAACATGCCCGGCGTACGCGGCTAGCCGATGATGAACGGGATGTTCTGGAACAGCTCGCGCGTATAGTCGATCAGCGTGCTGAGCATCCACGGCCCGGTCAGCAGCATGGCCAGAAAGATGGCCAGCATCTTGGGAATGAAGGACAACGTCATTTCGTTGATCTGTGTGGCAGCCTGAAAGATGCTGACAATCAGACCCACCACAAGGGCTGTGAGCAGCAGGGGGGCCGAGACCAGCAGCATGACCTCCAGGCTGCGCTGGCCCAGATTGAGCACTGTCTGTGTGGTCATCATGATGCGGGTTCCTCACTCAAGCGCTGGCGCAGCGGTTCAAAGGTGGCCAGCAGGCTGTCTTTGGATACCGGCTTGACCAGGATGTCGTCAAAGCCGGCCTCCAAAATCTGGCGTTTTTCATCTTCCATGGCATGGGCAGTGTAGGCCACCACATGGATGCCGCGGCATTTTGGCATGTTGCGGATGCGTTTGACCGTCTCCATGCCCGACAGCCCCGGCATGCTGATGTCCAGCAACACCACGGGGTAGGTTCGGGACTCCAGCATTTCCAGCGCGATTTCTCCGCAGTCGGCCTCGGATGGCTCCCATCCGCTGCGTTTGAGCAGGGTTTTGGCGAGACTGCGGTTGATGGCGTTGTCGTCGACTATCAGTACATCCGGCATTGCTGACCTGTTGATCAAAAAGCTACTGCTGAAAACTGGCCACCAGCGAACCGATGATCAGTGTCCAGCCATCCACCATGACAAACAGCATGAGCTTGAAAGGCAGGGAGATGAGCATGGGTGAGAGCATCATCATACCCATGGACATGAGCACGCTGGAGACAATCAGGTCGATGACCAGAAAGGGCAGGAAAATCATGAACCCGATCTGG
>SXZD01000187.1 GCA_005788065.1 Burkholderiales bacterium | reverse complement strand
TAGCTCAGCGGTTAGAGCAGAGGACTCATAATCAATAGTTCCGAAAAGAAAATTTTTGCACTAGGCGGCGTGAAGGTTGCTAGGTGCTTTGTAAGTTGTTGTCTTGGTTGATGTTTTTGTAGGAGTGATAGAAATTCAAAACTGGCGTGGGTGTTGCAATGCGGTCACAGAGTGCGCGTATGCAACCTTCATGCAACCAGCTTTTGTTTGTAACGCCTGATCACTGCATATCTGCGGTGTTCTGGTGTGACAAAAAAAGTTAGGGGCCGTTAGCTCAGTTGGTCAGAGCAGAGGACTCATCCTGATGGTGACCCGTTCGTGAAAGCGAGCGTGGAAAAACCGGGTGAACTCAGGGAAACCGTCAGTTGTTGAAAAACAGCCCGGCAATCCTGAGCCAAGCTCACCGAAGGCAGATCGAAAGATCGGTAGGTGAGAAGGTGCAGAGACTAGGACGTGAGGAGCCAATCCGATAAGCGTCCGTTTAGCGCCCGGCACCCAAACGAGTGGAGCAATCCACGGCGTGGGTGATGAGATAGTCCAGGGAGCGGGGAAACTCGCACAAACCGGAATCCTTTGGTCGTTGGTTCAAGTCCAACACGGCCTACCAACAAGAATGCCACCTCAGATTACTGGGGTGGCTTTTTTTCATTTACTGCACACCCATGAACTTGAGCACGTCCGCCACTACGGCATCGCTTTGTGCGGCATCGCCGCCCACCGCAGCACGGACATGCGCCATGCATCCCCGTACCGCTGCGTGCCATTCGTCGTAGGTTTTAAGTTCTTGACTCTTCTTCAAGTCGCGGGCGTTCTTGCCAAGTCCGCCGCCTGCAACCGTGGTCATCTGTAGCTCCAGATCGCAGGGCTTCGCGCTGTGAGCTTGCTCGTACCGGAATCGCCGCCCACCACCATCCCAAGCGTGGTATGCGCCCTTGTATTCCTTGGTTGTGACCGTATTCCCGGCGTCGGCCAGTTCTTTGGCGTAACGCTGGCAGATGGCCACGTCCTGATAGTCCTCTCGTTCTCGGTCAGGTAATGCAAAGAAAATCGGCGCTGTGGCTTTCTCTGCATGGTCGGCACGGTAGCGAATGTTGCACATGCCAGGATACATCGGAATGTGCCCCGCGAATTTGGCCCCGTTCGTGTTGACCGCAGCTTGGTACATCGGCCACGCTGAATAGAACGCTGGATTGCCCCCGCGACTCATGCCGATCACGTAGATTCGATTGCTGTCGATTTTGGGATGTGTCGCCAACACGCGCAACGCATTCAAAGCGTCGGCGGATTGAGAGGGCATCGTGACCTGATCGCCCAACTGGTTGGTGTTTGTCTCGGACACCCCTCGCGGCTTGTAGCTGTCCACCACGAACACGGCCACCCCAGCCGGATTGAGTTTGGCAGCCCATAAATCGTAAGCCCACGGCTCCACTCCGGCACTGCCGTGCATGATGACCAGCGCCGGGACTTTGCCCTCAGCCTTCTTGGGCATCAGCAGATCGCCCCAAACGGTTTGCAGCTTCGTGTTGCTGGTGTTCTTGCGGGCGAACTCCCACATGCTTGGAACGTTCACGCTTTGGAATTCGACACGGCCTGAACGTCCATCAGACAGGTTTTCCGACTGAGCCATCGCGGGGTTGATTGCAGCGCAGCACAGCATTGCCAAGATCACTTTATTGATGTTCATAGATTCTCCTTTTGACAAAAGTGGTTGCCCAATGAGTGGGCATATACGCCTCATCATGGGGTGTAGTGTCTCATACTGAGTAGTTAACTACGTCGCTTCTGAGGCTGCATTTCTGCAACCTTGGGGCATGAAAACAGACCCCAAGACACCGGCAGACGAGCCGGGTGTTGACGGTTCTGCCCGTGACCTGCCGAACTCCGTGACGCTGGCCTTGGGCCAGAGCGTCAAACGCCATCGGCATGCCGCCAAGCTCTCGCAGATGAATTTGGCCTTCGCGGCTGAAATGGAGCGCAGTCACGTCTCGCGCATCGAGCGGGGCGTCTCCAATCCTTCGCTGTTCGCGCTGGCCACCATCTGCCATGTGCTCAAGATCACCCTGCCCGAGTTGTTCGAGGGGATCACCGACACCATTGCGCCGACTTCTCAGGGCGGGCCGGTACGGCGCAAGAACCAATCGGTGCTGGAAAAAGCGCCGCCACCGCCCAGCCGCAAGATGCCGCTGCGCTGACTGCTTCGCGGGCGCATCTCGTGTAGTTCAGCCGCTGTTCTGGTCAGTAGGCTGGAACCGCACTGCCCCCGTCAGCCGCACCACCTCAGCAGGCCACTCCGGCGAGTCATACAGCCAATGCACGGGCTTGGATGGCGACTCATGCAGCAATCCACGGGCAGCGGACGGCACTTGAACGCGCAGTCGGGCATTGAATGCGCGGAACACCGGCTCGTCGGCACTGGGGTCGATGAGCAGTAACGTGTCCACTGTGGTTTCACGCCCCTTTTGCACTCCCTCTACGCCAACACCAAGCGCCCAGTGATGCGTCTTGCGGTTGAGCACACTGCGAAAACTCAGCATGACCAGACCGCCACGGCTCAGGGCTCGTACCGCGAAGTGATCCAGATCGGCATCGCCCTTGAACCGTGCGGTCAGTTTGAGCGGCAAGTTCAGCCGGTTGACGCGCTCCACCAGGTCGTCGGCCATGCAACCCTGAAAGTACACGTCATGGAACTCGCGCCACACATCAGCGGGCACGCCGTACTTGCGTTGTGCCATGTGTGTCAGCGCCTCGGCTTTCGCCAGATTGAGGATAACCAACACACTTGCAAGGCAATGCACCGAACAGGCACCGTCGATTTCGGATTGGCGGAAGCACACCCCCATCGGTTCTTCACGTTTGACTTTGACAGTCAGCACATGGCTCACGATCAGTGCCGGATGCGTGCGTTGCCACCGATAGCTTGGACTTTGAGAGGCAATTTTGCGGGTCACCATCTTCAATAGTCCTCGGGCAACAACACGCAGGTGCTGGCGCGACGGCCATCGTCGCCTTCGGCTTCTGTGATGATCCAGACAGTGGGCAATTCAGAACGCTTTGATCGCGGTGTTGCTTTCAATTTCTCGGCTGGCACCAAGCGGTACACCGACATGATCCGGGAGCCGTCTTTGAGCGCCATCTCATTCAGTCCGGCGTCCTCTTCGCACACATCACCCCAGTCACCATGCAGGTGGCGGTTGATGAGGTACGCTGAACTGAATCCGGTTCTCTCCAGCAATGCCAGCGCACCCGGTGTGGCTACGCATTGACCCAGTTGGAACTTCGCGGCGTTGGTGATGATGGTCACTGGCGGCTTTGTATGCGCCGTGTCGGTTTGGGTGTCTTGGTTGTTGGTCATGGCCTTCTCCGTGTTGATGAAAATGAACGTAAATTGCGGACGTGACAAAGCCTCGGCATGAGCTATCCGATACTTCGTCTTCTTGAAAAATCAGGGTGTCAGTGCTACGAAAACTGCGTTAGCGGTTCGGCGCTTCGTTGGGGCTTGTGCGACGTTTGAACACGAAGCTGCAACCGTCCTGACGTTTGAGTTCACGCCCATCGCGGCTGCTGATAACCGTGTATGGCATGCATCGGTGTTCAAAACCGTTGCACGCACTGCGCCAATCGCATGCACGGCAGATGTTGCCAAGTCGCTCTGTTGCCACTTCGCTTTTGAGTACCGCAATGAAGCCTTCCGGCGCTTCGTTGGGGTCGAGAACTGCGGGTGCTGGTGTCGGACTGTGCGCTTGCATGTGTCAGACCTCATGGCCAATGATTTCGCAGTGAGCCAACGCATCGGTGGACGGAGCGGGGTTCGTGTTGCTGGTGTGGTTCATGGTGGTCTCCAAGAGTGGTTAGAAATTGGTTGCAAGGGCGCACCGTGCTGGCTTGATGACGGACGTGACTGAGCCTCCGAAGTCATAGGTCGGATCACCTCACGCGCCGGCATCGCCGGGGCACGGCAAGAATGGAATTCAGAAAGTCACATGGCCAAGTTCTGGCCGCGTCAGTGCATGGCTACGCCGCTGCGTACAACGCTTTGAGCAGCGTCAGCGGCTTGACCACAGCATCGGCTTTGCGGCAGTCGAGTACGGCTTGCGCCAGCACTCGGCAAGCCGTCTCGAAGTCGAGTTGTGATGCCAGCAGCAGTACCGATTCGGCGGTCACTGTCATACCTGTTTGCCAATGCACCAGCGCCGCCAATTGCGAGGCAGTCAGGTGCCGGGATTGCCGCGCCGCGATGTACGCCTCGGCCACAAGTGGCGGCAGGTACTCATAGAGCATGCCTTCTGTCACATCACTGTCAGGCAGCAGGCATCGGTCAAACGGCAGCGACTGCAAGTCCGCCAGCAGTGCCGCGTGAGTCAGGTACTGCGCCTCCAAGACTGCGAACAGCTTGTCGGTGGAAGAAGCACACGCAAACGCGCCATTGCCTCGATGCCAGCTTTCGTTGTCGATCAGATGCAGCGCCAGCACCGTGGCGGGGTTGTCAAACAATGCCGCAGCGTCTTGGGGTGATACGCCCAGCAGTACAGAAAACACATGGTCGCGCTCGGCCACATCACGCCAGTCCATGCACATCAACACGGCATGCAGCGCATGTTGGTCAGACTCGAAGGCTTCTGATTCCGACTGCGGCCAACCGTCCGGGCTGGCGGCATACGCCAGTTCAATCAGAGCCGTTTCGGCTTGCCGCAAATGCAGCAGCGTTTCCAGCAGCAAGAGCTTGCGCTCGGCAATGCACAGCGGGTCTGGAACCGGCTCCCACAGGCCAGCGATTTGCGCGGACAAGGCTGCCACGTCAACTGAGGGCAACTCATAGCCACGAGGCCACAAGAACCGGGGTAACTCGGTTGGCAAGTCCGGGCGTGCAGCCAAGCCCAGATCACGCCAGAAGTAGCGTCTCAAAAGGTGGGCGATCCACAGCCGGTCAACAGACTCCGGCAAGGTTGCCAAGGCTGCACCGATTCGCAGCATGAACTGGCGCTCCAGAAACTGCCGGTACAGCAGGTTGTGCTGGCTGGGCAGCCGGGTCAAAAAGTCGGTGTGAAAGGCTGTCTCAAGGGTCGCAAAGGCTTGCGACACCGATAGTTCGATTTGCATGGGATTCTCCGTGCCCCGCTGACCAGTGAAGGCGCAGGGCTGGACGGATCAGCCGGGGCAAATTGTGGGTGTGAAAGACAGGTTGGTCACGCTCGGACAGAACGAGCCAACGGACTGCAAAAGCGCCGAAAAACGGCACCGCAGACACTGGAAACTGTCAATTTTGCACTATTGTACCATAATTTGTGCTAATATATGCGCAAATATGCTGGATTTTGCTGCGCCACAGCAAAATACTGTATGAAATATCAGCCGTAGAATGAGTTGCACAAACTTCCGCACAAGCACCGACCACCATGCGTTTTAGCACCGACGAGATCAAGCCCTTCTATGAAGTGCGGCAGAACCTGTCCAAAGCCATCGACGAGGTGGAGCGAGACGGCGGCGAAGTCGTGATCGCCAAGCATGGCAAGCCAGTCGCCGCCCTGCTGTCGGCTGCGGGGCTGTACCGCTACCGTGAGGTGGATCGGTTGATGGTTCAACTGCTGGATGTGCTGGCGCAGAAAGCGCACCTTGAGCCAGTCCTCGCCGACGAGCAAATCGCCGCTATCGTCGAACAAGTGCAGTCGGTCAACGAACATACAAAAAAGCAATGAACAGCCTTATGTCCATGATTTCAGAACAAGTGGCTTTGCTGCGCACGGGGGGAAGCTATGTCACGGCTCACTGACCTCATCGCGCAAGCCAAAGCCAAAGACACCCAGCTCGGTGCAGACCTAGAGCGTGAGTTCAAGGCGCTCTCAACGCGCCTGCCTTTCGGCCTGAACTTTGAGCGTCACAGCCCCGAGGCGGTGGAACTGCCACTGCGCCCCATCCGCAAGGGCGACAAGGTGCGCGTGCTGCCTCCGCGTGGCACGGTTAAAAAAGGTGACCAACGCTTGTGGCAAGTCAAGACCATCCACAAGGCACAAAAAACCGCCGATCTTGAACTGATGGGCGTCGAGACAGCAGAAATCCAGAGCGTCGCGCTGGATGACTTGGTGGTGGTAGCCGAATTCCGCGACACGATCTACCCCGGCTTGGTCAGCACCGGCAAAGTGGACCGGGGTGGCGACAGGCCCTTTCATACCGTCATCAACGGCGAGACCTATCATGTCC
>SXZD01000186.1 GCA_005788065.1 Burkholderiales bacterium | reverse complement strand
CGTTGAAGAGGATTTTGTAAGTGATGTTCACCTTGGCTGAAACGGATGCGCGAATGGCCAGCAAGCCGGAATGAAAATACGTGCCATCCCCCAAATTCGCAAACACATGCGGCATGTCGGTAAACGGCGCCTGACCGATCCATGGCACACCCTCGCCGCCCATTTGCGTGTAGGTGCAGGTATCACGCCCCATCCACACCGCCATGTAATGGCAGCCGATACCCGCAATGGCCTTGCTGCCCTCGGGTATGCGGGTGGATGTGTTGTGAGGACAACCTGAGCAGAAATACGGAGTGCGCATCACGGCTGGATGAGGACGTCGGCTCAGTGCCTCCCTCTCCTCGATTTCGCGCAGACGGTGGGCCATGCGTTCGCGGATACCGGACGGCAATTCGATGCGTTCCAGCCGTGTGGCGACGGCACGCGCAATCAGTGCGGGGTTCAATTCGTGATGGGCCGGCAACAGCCACGGCGCCTGCGGTACTGTCCACTCGCCACCGGCGCGACCATCGGCCTGCGGACGCTCATCAAATTTGCCATACACGCGCGGACGCACTGCCGCGTCCCAGTTATACAACTCCTCCTTAATCTGGTATTCCAGAACCTGACGCTTTTCTTCGATGACCAGAATCTCTTCCAGCCCGCTTGCAAACGCACGTATGCCCTGGGGCTCCAGCGGCCACACCATGCCGACCTTGTACAGACGCAATCCGATGGCGCTGCAGGCATCTGCCGTCAAACCAAGGTCGCTGAGCGCCTGACACGTGTCGACATACGCTTTGCCGCTGGCCACCAGACCGATGCGCGGATGCGGTGAATCGATGACCGTAAAGTTGAGCCGGTTGGCGCGCGCATAAGCCAAAGCCGCATACAGCTTGTGATCGAGAATGCGCGCCTCAATGTCCAGCGGCGCATCAGGCCACCGTATCGAAAGGCCGCCGGCGGGCATGTCAAAGTCGGTTGGCATTTTGATATTGATACGCTGTAAACCGACCTCGATGCGCGCCGACGACTCCACGATATCCGACACGCATTTAAAGCCCACCCACACACCGGCATAGCGGCTCATGGCATAGCCATGCAAACCGAGGTCCACAATGTCCTGCACGCTGGCTGGAAACAAGACCGGCATGAGGCAGGCCTTGAAAATGTGATCGGACTGGTGCGGCAAGGTCGAACTTTTTGCAGCGTGGTCATCACCGGCCACCGCCAGAACGCCACCATGCGCACTGGTACCGGCTGCATTGGCATGCTTGAACACGTCGCCGCAGCGATCCACACCCGGTCCTTTGCCATACCACATGCCGAAGACGCCCTGCACCTTGGCCGGTGCCAGCAGACCGGTCTGCTGCGAACCCCACACGGAGGTGGCAGCCAGATCCTCATTCAGACCCGGCTGAAAAACAATATGGGCAGACTGTAGATAAGAGTGGGCAGCCCAGAGTTGCTGATCCAGTGCACCCAGCGGAGAACCCCGGTATCCGGACACAAATCCGGCTGTGTTCAGCCCGGCAAGGGCATCACGCCGCTTCTGCTCAAGCAGCAGGCGAACCAGCGCCTGTGTGCCGGAGAGGTAAACAGAGCCTTCTTCGAGCGTGTATTTGTCTGCAAGAGAAACCGGTGCACTCATGTCATGCCCCCGACGCACTGCTAACGGAAGATGTTCTCCATCATCGCACAGTTACACCCGCCTGAGGCAATAACTCAGCGGTGTGATGAAGGCACGTTGGCCTGGCGTGCGCGGGGTCGGGTGGGCGGACGTTTGCGCTCGCCAGAGAACATTTCAATGGCGGTTTTGGCAACAGCGCCGGTATCCAGCGCAGCCTGTGCCGATACGATCAATGTACCGCCCAAGGGTACCAGACGCGTAACTACACGTTTGGTTATGCGCTCAATCACGGCGGACGACACTTCGGTTGCAAAACGGTTGATGACCTCACCGCGCTTGCTCACCATGCGATTGATGATTTCGCCCAGGTCCAGCGGCGGCTCGCGGTGGTCGATCGGTACATTGCGGTTGTAATCAGCCATGGCCGCTGACGAGACATGCTTGAACAGGATGGCCGTGATGTCGCCCTCAGACAGGTGATCGGCCTTGCCAAACGCCGCCGCGATGTCCACCACCATTTGTGCCTGTATGCGCCACACCAGGATCATGTCGGGCAATACAGTGACCAGCCCCATGGGCCCGGGCGGCAGCGACAGGGTGCCGGATATGGCGGCGGCTTTTGCAGCGGCGCGCTTGGCAATGGCTTCCGCGCGTTGCAGGGGGCGGGACGCACGCGTCTCAGTAGGCCGGGGCACGCCGCCCAGAGCAGCGGACACCAGACCGGTCAGCGGTTTGAGAACGAGGAGGGGTAGTTGCGAAAGAGCCATGGTCAGCGGGCACTCATGTGTGTTTTTGACAAAAAATCACAATGCGCATGCCTCATCAATTGAATGTCTCGGTATCTTATATCAAACGGCTGCGGTTTGAAGATGAGCAGCCAAGTCCGCTCACTCCCCCTCATCATGCGGGTGGTGCGCCCGCTTGGCCCTGCCGATAATGCGTATATCAGCACAATCACTAAGAACTTTACTGATTTCCAACTGTCAATGTGTATGGCATCGTTCCACATTGGCATGAGAACATCCACTACTACAATGAAGGACACACATATGAAACTGGTAGCAAAGAAAAAATCCCGTGGCGCATCCATGGTCGAATACGCCATTCTGATTGCCGTGATTGCTGGCGCAGCACTGGCCGCACTGAACATCTTCGGGCCCAAGTTGTCCGAAGCATTCACATCGGTCGGCTCCAAAGTCACCAACGCTGCCAAATAAATGTTGCGCAAACCTCAACATCGCAGGCAGTTGGGCGCCTCCATGGTCGAGTACGCCATCCTGATTGCAGTCATCGCCGGTGCGGCGCTGGCTGCAGTCAATCTGTTTGGCCCTAAGTTGTCCGAGGCATTCACGTCGGTAGGCAACAAGGTCACCAACTCGGCCAATGGCGGGTCGCAATAAGCGCCCTTGAGACAGGCATTATGCAACGCGAGCGCTGTGCAATGCCATCACGATCACGACGCGCGCACCCACCCGGGATGCGTTCACAACGTGGCGCATCCGCTGTCGAGTTCATCCTGACGTTTCCGGCCATCCTGCTGTGCATCTACCTGTTGGTCGTGTACTCACTGGTGTTTCTGGTGCAGCAAACCATCACGTTTGCAGCAGCCGAAGGCAGTCGTGCCGCCATCATCAGCAGCAGTACCCCACGTGACCAACTGGCATCCCGGCGCATCAACGACATCATGGGTGCATTGCCCACATCCATCCGCGACAAGATACAGACGCCCAGCATCCAGACCAACCTCACGCCGGCCTCCTGCGGCAATACGCAATTAACCACAAACGATGGGTTCGCCTGCGTCCGCGTGACAATCAACTACCCATTCGCAAGCAACCCGGCTATCATTCTTTTGCCGGGTATGGAGAAGCTCGTGCCAGCAATGCTGAGCGCTTCTGCATCCGCCTTATACGAAAACTAGAACTCAAAGACACATGACGGGCAAACTGAAGATCGTCGCAGCACTGTTGCTGCTCGCGGGTATTGTGCTCATCATGACGGCGATGCTCAGCCGTCCTGCGGCACCCCCTGCCCAATCGGCCACGCCGGTCAAACCGGAAGAGGTCGGGTTTCCGACTGTCGTTGCAAAAGCAACCTTGCCATTCGGCGAACCGGTACAGGGCGACATGTTGACCATCGAACGTATTCCGCAAAAACAGGAAGGCACCTTCAGTGACGTCAATGACGTCATCGGTCGCATTCCGGTGCTCACGGTACCGCAGGGACAAAAACTCACGCAGACTGCCTTTGAAACCAGCCCGCTGGCCACGCAGGTGCGTCCCGGCCACCGCGCGGTTGCGGTACGTATTGACGAGCAGCTTGCCGGCGTCGGACGCCTGAAGCCGGGCGATATCGTGGATGTGTTTTCTGTATTCCGCCGCGATGACCGCGACGTGGGTTCGACCCAGTCCCGCCAGATCCTGGCCCGCCTGCGTGTCATCACCGTAGGCCCGAAAGTCGTCGGCCTGACAGAGAGCAAAGAAGGCGATGCCAACGGCAATGCCAACAGCAATGCGCAGACGGCCAACCTGCGCAACGTCACGCTCGAGGTACCTGTTGATGACGTGAACCTGCTTCTGCTCGCGCAGCAGCAGGGCAATCTGATGCTGGCCCTGCGCAATCCCGAAGACAGCGCCGTTGCCGCGCGCGACACCTTTCCGGAACCAGTGGCCCTGCTGAAGAAAAAAGAACCCAAGGACAAAAAGACACCACCGGAGCCGCTCAGCGCGGATGATAAAGCCTATGCCGGATTGGGCATGGAAAGCGTGGTCGGCGGACCCACGCCACGCCCTGCCGGCACGCCTGCCAGCGCAGCCCCCAACCCGGGACCCCGTTCGGATGGCAGCAAGTCCGCCAAAAAAGAAGCTCGCGAAGAAATCCCTAAAACAGAAATGATCCGACGCGGAAAAACCACCAGCGAGGCGGCACAATGAAACTCACGCACCGCCCCCGCCTCATCGCCCTGGCCTGCATGGCCAGTGCTGCGACTGCCGCTCCGGCAACGGCCAACCCGCAGAGTCTGAGCTACAAGGTGCCGATGAGCATCACCGTCACGACTCCGGCCCCTTCAAGCCAGACAACGGGCACCGCAAAACCGGCAAAAACAACACCCGCGCAGCCCACCCCGACACCGACCGCATTGGCCCCCGCACCACGCCCTGCCCCCGCTGCTGAGAAGCCGTCGGCAAGCAAGACCAACGCTGCTGCAGCGACAAGCATCGCTGCACAACCGCTGATGCAAGCTCAGGCCGGACAGGATGGCCCTGTGGATGTGGCTGAAACGCCACTGGAACTGGGCCCCGGTTCTCAGCGCATCATCGCCCTGCCCGATCTGCCGGCACGCGTGGCCATTGCCGACCCGGAGATCGCAGAGGTCACGGTGCTCAAGCCCGTGAGCAAGGGTGCGAAAGGTGCTGCGCTGCTGATCGTGGCCAAACAGTCAGGCGCCACCTCACTGATGGTGTGGAGCCGTGGGTCAGACAAACCGATGGGCTACAGCCTGACCGTCAACGCACCCCAACTGATACCGTTGTCAAACGTGCCGGGACTGACACTTCAGACCAAAGGCAATGCCGTCCGCATGGAAGGTGCCATCAGCAATGTAACAGCCTATCAACAGGCAAAGGATAACCTCGCCAAAAGCACCGTTGGCGGCAAACCGGTCGAACTGACCGACGCAACAACGCTGTCCACACCCGGCACCGTTCAGGTCGATGTGAAGGTGGTTGAATTCAGCCGCAACGATATCCAGCGTCTGGGCATCAACTTCAACAAGGTCAACGGCGATCTGGCTTTCGGTTTCGGATCGGCTGCGATGACGGGCGGCGGCAGCGCCATCAATCAGGCACTGGCCATCACCTACAACCGCACAGGTCCCAGATCCCTGATGGCGCAATTGACCGCACTGCAAAGTGAGGGGGTTGCCCGCGTGCTGGCAGAACCGACGCTGGTTGCGCAATCCGGACAATCGGCCTCTTTCCTGGCCGGTGGCGAAATACCGATCCCGGTTCCGTCCGGTGCCGCTGGTACGGCCACCTTCACCATACAGTTCAAGGAATTCGGCATCCGTCTGGGCTTCACACCGACCATCCTGTCGTCCAACACCATTGCCCTGAAAGTAGCACCTGAGGTCAGCGATCTGGACCGCAACAATGCCGTCACCGTCAATGGCTTCAACATCCCGGCCATCCTCACCCGCCGCGCTGAAACCACTGTCGAGTTGGGCGACGGAGAAAGCTTTGTCATCGGGGGACTGATCAGCAGCAACATCAGTTCGACCGTGCAGAAGTTTCCGGTGCTGGCAGACCTGCCGATACTCGGCGGATTTTTCCGCAACGTGGCCTATGAAAAACAGGACAAGGAACTGCTGATCATTGCCACACCGCGTTTTGTGAAACCCCGCGCCAAAGGCGCACCGGCCATGCCACTACCCGGTGGCCCCGCTGTGGCCACGCGCCCGGGCTGGGGACAGATGTTCCTGCCCTCCGGCGATGGCAGCCTGCCCGGCTTTTCGCGGTAAGGAGGGCGCACCACCATGCCAGCAACGCCTAAACTCCTGCTGCTGACCACCGACGACAGCCACTGGGTGTGGCTCAACGAGGTGTGCTCGGACAAATTTTTGGTCATCAAGGAATCCGGCAATTTTGAAGCGGTGGCCCAGCGCGTCAAACTGGTCGGCCCCAAGGTGGCCGTGGTGGACTTCACGCCGCAATCGGGCTTCGATCCTTTGACCGTGGTGGAGCAACTGCACACCATCGAACAACGCCTGCCCGTGTTGGCACTGGGCCGCAAATCAGCAGCCGAAACCCTGATGGTGGCGCTGCGCGCCGGTGCCAAGGATTTTCTGGACATCGAAGCCCCTGCAACAGAAGCACAAAGCATTTTGCAGCGCACGGGCGACCAGTCCGATGCCGCAAGCACCAATGCCGAACAGCAAGGGCATGTGGTGGCCGTATTGGGCGCACGCGCCGGCGTGGGCGCCACCACCTTCTCGGTCAACCTCGCCTCGCAATTGCGCCGCAGCAACGAAGATGACGTGCTGTTGCTGGATTTCGGGTTGCCGCTGGGCGACGGGCAGATACACCTGCCCTGCGAAGAAAAACAGGGCACCATGGACTTTGTCGAATGCGTGCGCAATCTGCGCCGCTTTGACAGCAATCTGGCCCGCACCGCTTTCAAACGCAATCCGGAGACAGGACTGGCCCTATTGTCGCTGCCGCGCAATATTGCAGACCTGCGCGAAATCTCGTCGCAGGATGCACTGAAGTTCCTCAATCTCATCAAATCGTTTTTCAGCACGGCCGTCATTGACCTGTGCGGTTTCACCAACAACGACTTCGTTGCCAACCTGCTCTACACGGCCGACACCATCGTCGTCTTGACAGACCAGTGCGTGCCCAAGGTGGTCTCATGTTCGGAACTGTTCAAAGCACTGGCGGACCGCGGCGTCGCATCAGACCGTATCAACCTGGTATTCAATCAGTATGACCCCGGTCTGAGCCTGACAGCAGAGCATGTGGTGGGCAAACTCAATCCGAAGCGGCATTTCAGCATCCCCTCTCGCCGCGCGCAGTTGATTGAATCGGTCAACCTCGGCCGTGTGCTCAGTCTGGCCGACCCGCGCGACCCCTACTCGAAAGCGATTGCGCATATTGCATCTGAAATCGGCCTGGGCAGCGGCAACCGGTCCGCCAAAGCAGGTGCAGGCAGTTTGGTTGACACCGTGGGCGGCCTGCTCAAGCAGTGGAGAAAAGCATGAGCGACATTCTCTTCGGCGAAGATCCGCTGTTCCGCCCAAACGACGACAACAGCAGTAATGCCGAGAGCACGCCCGAGACCCCGCAGAACAAGCAGACCATCCGTGAACGCCCCCGGCTGGCCAGCCAAAGCATGATGGACGATATCGGCTTTGCCAACAAAGCCGAAACAGCCCCACCGGAAGGTAATCCTGTTTTGCAGAGCGTGCGCGAAATGGCGCATGAACACATTCTCAGCCTGATTGAAAAGCGCGGCGCCACTTTTGCGCAACTCGATGCCAATGGCGTGCGCGACTTCATCGACAGCGAAGTGCAGGCATTCATTTATGGCCAGCAGATACCGCTGAACGACTCAGAGGTATATTCGGTTGCCGATACCCTCATCAAAGAGATTTCGGGCTTCGGTCCACTGGAAGACCTGCTGGGAGACCCGGCCGTTGAGGACATCATGATCAACGGTTACCGCAACGTATATGTGTCCCGTCACGGCACCATGGAGCGCGTGAGCACCCGCTTTATCGACAACGCACACCTGCTGCGCATCATCCGACGCATATTGGCGCCGGTGGGCCGACGGCTGGACGAATCTTCCCCCATGGTTGACGCACGTCTGCCGGATGGCAGCCGACTGAACGTCATCATCGCACCACTTGCGCGCGATGGCGTGGTAGTCAGCATCCGCAAGTTCAGGGCGCAGCCACTGACACCGGAAGACCTGCTCGGGCTGGGTGCCTACAACCGGCCAGTGATGGATCTGCTGCAGGCTGCTGTGCGGGCGCACTGCAATCTGGTGGTCAGTGGTGCAACGTCCACTGGCAAGACATTGCTTCTGAACGTGCTGGCAGAATTCATCACACCGGGCGAGCGCATCATCACCGTGGAAGACACGGCAGAACTGCGACTGAATCACGCCCACGTCGTGCGGCTTGAAAGCAGGCCGGGCGGGCAGGAAGGCGCAGGCGCTGTGACCATCCGCGATCTGGTGAAGAACAGTCTGCGCAGGCGTCCTGACCGCATCGTGGTGGGCGAGG
>SXZD01000185.1 GCA_005788065.1 Burkholderiales bacterium | reverse complement strand
TTACCACTACGTTACGGAAACTCATTGTTTTTCTCCTGCGCCAACCGCTTTCAACTGCCATTCGGAACCGATGGCAACCAGCTCACGGTCGAACTCAAATTCCTCTTCTTCCTGCCCGGAGCCGGGCAGGCTTTGTACCACAATCTCTCCGGCATCGCGCAACGCGCGGATGCGGGCATCAAGTGCTGCGTCCACCGCCCAGGGCGCCCGGATAGCCCGGGTGCGCTGCGCCTGTGAGGGCGCCAGTTCGGTCAATGCCTTCAGGTCGAAAGAAAATCCTGTCGCTGCACGGCGACGTCCGAACACTTCGCCGACGTTGTCGTAACGCCCGCCACGCAGCACCGCATTGGGACTGCCGGGAGCGTAGGCGGCAAACATGACACCGCTGTGATAGTTGTAGCCACGGAAGTCTGCCAGATCGACCATGGCCGTCACACCTCGTCCGCTGCCGTTGATGGCGTCGCAGAGGGTTTGAAGGTTGTTCAGTGCTGCGGTGACGCGCGGACTGGACGGCAGCAAAGCGCGGGCGCGTTCCAGGACGCCAGCCCGGCCGACCGACTGATGTCCGGCAGATGCGTCAGCTTTGTTCATGCCTTGGTCGGCTTGCCCCCCCGGCCCTGACGCAAAACCGTAAAGCCCAAGCAGCGCCAGCACGGCAGCGGCTGTTTCCTGCGGCAATCCATCAAGCAACTCAGCCACCGCTGCACGGTCTTTGCGGGCCAGAGGACCATGCAGGGCTGACGCACGCGCGGCGGCGCCCTCTGTACCCTCCAGCAGCGCAGGCAAGAGATCGGCATGCGTCAGATCGATGCGCACACCGGTGAGGCCTGCCATGCTGAGCGCATCGACCGCCAACCTCAAGATTTCAATATCCGCCTCTACACCGGCATGGCCAAACAGCTCAGCGCCGCACTGAAGCGGGTCGCGGGTGGCATAAAGCGCATCGGTTCGGGTATGCAGAACGGGACCGCAGTAACACAGGCGGGTGACACCCGACCGGTTGAGGATATGCGCGTCAATGCGAGCAACCTGCGGTGTGGTATCAGCCCGCACACAGAGGGTGCGACCCGACTCTTGGTCGATCAGCTTGAAGGTTTTGAGGTCCAAGCCCTGTCCCGTACCCGAGAACAGCGACTCTGCATACTCCAGCAATGGCGGCATGACCAGTTCATAGCCATAACGACGGAAACAATCGAGCAACCGGCGTCGAAGTTCTTCGACCCGGCGGGCATCGGACGGCAGTACATCTGCCAGAGACTCTGGCAGCAACCATGCAGACATGCGTGATCCAAAAAAAACAGGGCGCCCGAAGGCGCCACCCATACTTCAGAACCGATCCGGTGATGTACAACTCACGGGACACCAGCGTTTTGCGCTTTGCTGCTTGCGCTTTGCTATCTGCTGTTGGTGCCGCGCCCGCAATGCGGTCAAGCGGCATCAGCCCTGCTTACTTTTCACCTTACTTTCCACCCTTGCTGCCGCCCGCACCCCGCATGAAACGGAGGAAATCGGACTGCGGGTCGACCATGATGATGTCCGACTTGGTTCGGAAAGACTGGCGGTACGCTTCGAGGCTGCGATAGAACGCAAAGAACTCGGGGTTCTGGCCAAAAGCAGCATTATAAATGGAAGCGGCTTTTGCATCACCTTCACCCTTGATCGTCTGGGCTTCGCGGTAAGCCTTGGCCAGTGTCACCTCACGCTCGCGGTCCGCTTCGGCGCGGATACGCTCGGATTCTGCTGCGCCCTGCGAACGCAACTCGTTGGCCACACGCTTGCGTTCGGCCTCCATCCGGCGATACACCGATTCACTGACCTCAGGCTTCAGGTCCACCCGTTTCAGGCGCACGTCGACCACGTCTATACCCAGTTGCTTCGCATCGTCGGCCACTTTGTCCACGATGGTCTGCATCACTTTGGTTCGCTCGCTCGACACCACCTCGCGAATGGTACGCTTGGTGATCTCTTCGTTCAGTGCGGCTTTCACGATCTGCGTCAGGCGATCCTGCGCACGTCGCTCGTCACCTGCAAAGCTGACGAGAAACACCTTGGGATCGACGATGCGCCATTTGACGTACGAATCGATCAGCAGGTTTTTCTTCTCGGATGTGATGAAAGACTCGGCCTCGGGCGTATCAATGGTGAGGATGCGACGCTCCATGTACACCACGTTCTGCAGAGGCGCGGGCGCCTTGAAATACAGACCTGGCTCTTCGATGACGCGCTTGATTTCACCCAAGGCATAAACCACCGCATATTGGCGCTGGTCGACCACAAAAACACAGGAGGAGAAAATGATCAGGCCGATGAGTGCGGCGGCCAATACTGCAAAAATGCGCGGCATTATCGGGCTCCTCTGTCACGGTTGCGCAGGGCGTCGCGGTTGTCTGTCTGGCGGTTACGCTGCGGCTCTGGCGCTGGCGCTGCAGCACTCTCGGCCGCTGCTCCGCCGGGCTGTGCACTTCCCGCTCCTGCGGCTGGCGCAGGACGGCCTGCAGCATCTGCTCCCGCAGTCTGGCTGATAAGTTTGTCCAAGGGCAGATACAACAATTGGCTGTTCTGGCGCGAATCTGTCATGACCTTGGTGACGCTGGACATCACCTGCTGCATGGTTTCGAGGTACAGACGGTCGCGGGTGACCGCTGGCGCCTTGTTGTACTCGACCAGAATCGCCTTGAAGCGGGAGGCATCGCCCTCGGCGCTTACGATCACGCGCTCGCGGTAGCCGTTGGCTTCTTCGACCAGACGGTCTGCAGCACCCTTGGCTTTGGGCACTACATCGTTGTAGTACGCATCACCCTCGCTTTTCAGACGCTCTTTGTCCTGATTGGCCTTGACGGCATCGTCAAACGCAGCCTGCACCTGCTCGGGCGGTTGTGCGTTCTGCACCGAGACACTGGAAATCTGGATGCCCACCTTGTAGCGGTCGAGTATGGCCTGAATGTTGGTGGCAATATCCTGTCCGACCTGCTCGCGCTTGTCGTACAACACATCGTCCATTTTACTGCGCCCCACCACTTCGCGAATGGCGGTTTCGGCCACCTGCAAAACAGCCTCGTCAGGCGACCGGTTGTTGAACAGATAGTCTTTAGCGTCTTTCAGCTTGTACTGGACTGCCACCTGAATATCGATGATGTTCTCGTCATCGGTCAGCATCAGCGACTCTTTGGGCTGTTTGGCCCGAATGCTGTTGCGGTAACCCACCTCAAGCGTGCGGATCTGCGAGAGGTTGACGATTTCGTGAGCCTGCACCGGATAGGGCAAGCGGAACTGGATGCCGGGCCCCGTCGTATATTTGTGTGAGCCAAACTGCAGCACGACACCGGCCTGACCTTCCTGGACGATGAATACGCCGCTGCCGAGCCACAAAAGGCCTACAACCGTTGCAATAAAACCCGCACCGATACCCAGACCCTTCATGCCGTCGCCGCCCGCACCACCACCGCCATGGCCACCTGATCCGCCGCGGTTACCACCACCGAGCCAACCGGACAGTTTCTGGTTGAAATTGCGCCACAGTTCGTCCAGGTCGGGCGGACCGTCGCCGGACGGGTCACGCCGCGGCTCACGTCGTGGCTCGCGTTCAGGGCGTGGCTGCCCCCCCGACCCATCACCGGACTGAGGCGACTGACCTCCGCTGCGTCCCCAGCCTGAACCGGGCTCTTCATTTTGAAGCACTGGACGAATTGCGAACCATTTCATACGGGACATCGTTCACTCTTGAAGTGTTGCTGAACCGTCCGGGCCATCCTTGTCAGGCTGATCGGACAAATCTGCAGATAAACTGCTGTCTGTCTCCCACCCCGCTGCTCCGGGCTTCATCTGCTGCGCAGCCTGCAACAAAGCGGCACGCAAGAGATCCAACCCGAGCCCGAAACGGGCACTGACAGAGACGCTTTGCATGGTACCACAGACATTTAAAGCGACTTCTGGTTCCCTTCCGATCAGGTCGGCCTTGTTCCAGATGATCCACTGGGGAACATCATCAGCCCCGATTTCGTGAAGGATGCGGGTCACCTCTTCCATCTGCGCATGGCGGGCAGGACTGGCCGCATCCACCACATGCAGCAGCAGGTCTGCCTGCGCCGTGTGCTCGAGTGTGGATTTGAAAGCCTCTACCAGTCCGTGCGGCAGGTCTTGTATGAAACCCACCGTGTCAGACAGAGCCATGTGATGGCCTTCCCCCAGATACACCCTTCGGGTGGTGGTGTCCAAGGTGGCAAACAACTGGTTGGCCGCATAGACCTGACCGTGGGTCATGGCATTGAACAGGGTGGATTTGCCGGCATTGGT
>SXZD01000016.1 GCA_005788065.1 Burkholderiales bacterium | reverse complement strand
TTGAACCATTTGACGGTACCGGTCTGTGTGCTCATTTAATGCTTCCTTTATTGAAATAGCTGTTTTCTTGGCCTGCTGATCAGGCGACCGAACTATAGCAGCATTTTGGAATGTGAAAAGCCGGGTGACGCTCATGCGGCGTCGTTCTTGCGTTCGCTGATTGGCAGAAGTGCGGCAATCGCGATCAAGCCTCCCCCCACCAACTCTTTGCCCCCGATCTCCGCCTGCCCCAACCACCAGGCCGAAACCGACCCGAACAGGATCTCGCTGAGCATCAGTACCGACGTGACTGCTGCAGGCAGCCGTGATGCGCCATATTGCAGGCAGGCATTGGCTGCCATGAACAGCAGCGACCACAGCAGCAGTGTCGGCCACGGGCCCGTCTGACCCAACGCGGGCCAAGGCTTGCCGGCATACAGCGTCCAGGCGGTGGCGGTAACCAGCCCCATGACGCATCCGCCGCTGACCATGGCCAGCGTACCGAATCGGCCGGGCAGGGGGTGAAGCTTGCGCAGCAGAACATTGTTCAACGCGAAGAGGAACCCGCCGGCGAGCGCCAGAAGGTCGGCGATCTGCAGTTGTGCTGCCGGAGCCTGTGCCGCGGGGCCGCCCATACTGGATTGCAAGGCGTCGGCACCCACGACAATGCCTGCTCCTGAAAGACCCAGCCCCACCTTGGCAAGACTTCGCAACGTCAGGTGCTCACCGAGCATCAGGCGCGCCAGCATGATGGCCCATACCGGCATTAGGTAAAAGAGCAAGATGATCCGAACCACGTCGCCGGTGGCCACCGCCGTGTTGAAACTGGCATTGGTCAGACCGGCAGCCAGTGCCAGACCCAGCAGCAGGGGACGTTGGCGCAGTGTCCGCACATCACGCCTGCACAGGTATATCATCACGGCTGTCGATGCGGAGTAGATGATCGCAGTCGACCACAGGGGGTGGACGTCCTGTTGCGCAAGCGCGCGAAACGGTATCCAGGACAGTCCCCAGACACAGGCATTGAGCAGCAGGGCCAGCGATGCGGTCATGTTCTCAGGTCTTCCGGGGTTTTGGGTTCATACCCATCAAGGCAATCAGTGGACGGCAAAATGAACGGACAACAGATGGTAGCGGAAATGCTGCGTCTTCAGGATGGATTCAATCAGGTGGTCAACCCGCAGTGGAAGCAGGCGGGGTATCAGTGGGCGCGCGCCGTCTGGGTGGAGTGCGGTGAACTGATGGATCATTTTGGTTACAAGTGGTGGAAGGCTACCAAGCCCGACGCCGAGCAGTGCCTGCTGGAGGTCGTGGATATTTGGCACTTTGTAATGTCGCATGAATTGACGCTGGCCGATGCCGACCAGATAGCCAAGGATGTCAGCCGCCTGCTCGAGTTTGCCGGGAGTTCACCCACGCGCGAGTGGACCGACGAAGAAAGGCGCCGCTGCATCGATCGGCTGGCCATGCGCAGTGCTGCTTTTGCCGGCGGCGACGGGGCGTCGGTGCTGGTGGAGTTCTGGGAGTTGGCAGATGCCTTCGGTTTGACCCTGGAAGGCCTCTTTACCCGCTATATCGGCAAGAATGCGCTCAACCGCTTCCGTCAGCACAATGGTTACAAAGAAGGCCGGTACATCAAGCAGTGGCAGGGGCGCGAGGACAATGAGGTGCTGACCGAGGTCCTGCAGCGGTGCCTGACAGAGGGGCAGGGCGACCTGTTGGCGCGGGTGCTGGCTGCCCTTCAGCCTATCTATGACCGCGTGGTTGCAGGATCAGCTTGATCAGCCTCCGGTTCTTGAGCGTATCGACATCGGTGTTCCGGGCGGCGTACCCGCGCCTGAGCCCCCCGGTGTTTATTTTCCCTGTGCAGGCGACGTATCCGATTCCAGCAATTCTCGGCTCAGACCCGTCTGTATTCGCAACGTGCGCAGCACAAAGTCCGGGTCGTTGAAGGCTTTGGTGACCACGACTTCGTTATCCCAGTCCGGTTGCGTCAACGCCTCGTCCGTCACGTTGATGTACACAGCCGGAATGTTGTTGGCGCCGTGGTAGCGCAAGCCGTTGCGCAGCGGATGTTCGATGCCGAACATCGACTTGCGCAGCACCATCACGATGAAAACCGGAAATACGCCGCGGTCTATCAATTCGAAAACCGTCACCTGCTGTGTGTACATCTGGGTGGGGCACAGATCCGAGTTGAGCCGTTCGCACAACTGCTGCGTTTTTTCGTCGGGGATGGGGTCGATGACCACGCCTTCAAAGCGGTAGGCCTGCAGTTTGGCTGTCTCGCTCTGGCTGCGTTCCAGCATGCCGGCCATGTCCTGCGTCACCTTGGGGAAGCGCAGTTCGAAGCGCGCCCCCGTGGTGTACTGCCCGTAGCGGTAGCGCATGGACTGCGTATTGACGGTGCCGCCGATGGAGCGCACCAGATCGAACATCACCTTGTTGCCCGTGTGGGTGCCGGTGGATGAAATGGTTTTTGCATAGTTTTCAAAACCTGGGCCGGTGTCATACACCAACACACGCACATGACCCTCGCTCTGCCGGCAACCCACCAGTATCTTGCCGCTCTTGCAGTGCTTGAAAGCATTGTCGACCGCATTGCGCACGATGCGCCGCACGGCCACCACATCAGTCAATACCTTGCTGTCGCCGGCGACAAAATGGATTTGCAGTTTGCGTTCACCGATCTGCTCGCGGTACTCCCCCACGATGGGTTCGATCAGTGCGCGCAGGGTGATTTCCTGAATGCCGAAACTGGCCTGCTGCTTGAGGTTGGAGCGGATGCGGCCAATCAGGCTGTTGAGGATTTCGTCCACGCTTTTCTGTGAGCTCAGTATGCGCTGCCACAGCGAGTCATCGCGCTGAGCCATCTGCGCCAGACGTATCTGCGCCTGCGCTGTGAAGTTGATGGCACTCAGTGGTTGGCGTATGTCATGAAGAAACCCGGAGAGACTCTCGCGGGTGTCCATGAGCTTTTGTTCGCCGCCGCGCCGGATGCGCAGTGTCTGTAGAGCGTCCTGCATGTTCTGGGTGTGAAGGCGGCGCACCAACCGCTGGTTGTGGGCCAGTTTGACGGTCATGATGCGCATCACAGCGGTGGCCAGCATTGCACTCACCAGCGGGCCCATGTCGGTCACGCCATAGAGGAACAGGGCCAGTGTCACAAACTGCACCAGTGAGAACAGTTCGCTGACCAGAAGCACGCGACCTTCCGGCGACACCATGGTCTGCCGCAGCATGCCCAGCAGTCGGTAGAGGCTGGCAGTCAGGATGAAGGTCAATGCCAGGCTTTTGATGCGGTCGGGCAGCAGCAGGGCCAGCACCAGAAATGCCAGTGGCAGGGCGATGATGGCAATGGCCCCGGTGCGTACGAATTTCTGTGGCGTTGATGCGGGCACCAGCATGAGCGCCAGCGCAGACGAGCTGTATTCCAGCAGCACAAACAGGTAGGGCAGCATGGCGCCGATCGACAGCGTGCCTGCCAGCTGGTCGTCTGTGAGGAACAGCAGCAGCAACACGCTGTTGATCACGGTGGTGGTCACCAGAAAAATGCCGGTGCGCTGCCCCATCAGGGTCCAGCTTTCCAGTGCAAAGATGACGGACAGCACGGTGATGAGCAGCAGCAGACCCACGGTCAGGCCTGTGCTCATCTGCATGCGCTGAAAAGCGGTTTCGTTCACCAAGGTAAGCCGCAGGCGGCCGCGCAGCTCGCTGGAGGTGCGAAGCTCCACGATCACCGTACCTTTAGCCGGTACCTCCACGGCCACAGCCGATTCGTCCGGCATGAACCAGTCGAGACAGGTTTTTTCGAACCGGGCGGGAATGCGGTTGCCCGCCAAGTCGGTGGCGCTGGCTTCGTGCAGGGCGGTGACCAGATTGGTGTAGAGGTGTATGGTTTCAGCAAATGAATTTTCATTGCGGATGCGCAGGCGAAACGTATGCGGGCTCTTGCGCTCAAGGATGTCGGATGCAAAACGCTGCTTGACTGCACCGCCGCCCGCCGGCAATGAATAATCGATTGCAGTGGTTCGATTGAAGGATAGGTGCTCCGTCTGCAGGCTCAAAATGCCGATGGTAAACAGCGCAATCAGAAAGGCGACCGTCAGCCGCAATGGCGCCGGGACGGTTACCAGATTGAAAATGAACTGTGACACCTGTGGGGACGTCGTTTCTGTGTTCATGATGCCGTGCAAGTTTCTGGTTGCTGTCTGTGTGCAGTATGTGTGCGGTTTGTATGCGGTACGGAAGGATGGCTGTGCCAGTCCGTGTCGGGGCGTTTTATCGGGAAACTCGCCACCTCAGGTCAGAGTATAGTGTGCACGACGAATCTGTGTCTGAGGCAATTGAAGCATGCGGAAAAACCTGTTTTTCATTTTGGCAGGCGTGTTTTTTGTGATTTTGGCGGGGGCTTTGCTGGTGAACATGCAAGCCAAAGACAATATCACTTATCACATGGGTGTTTCGGCCTTCAAGCGGGGTGACTTCAAGAATGCATTTGAAGCGTTCTCCGCTTTGGCAGAAAAGGGCGATGTGCGAGCCATGGGTGCTGTCGGGCTGATGTACGTGAGGGGTCTGGGTGTGCGTACCGATGAGGCAGTGGGTGCCGCATGGCTGGCGCGCGCCGCGGACGAGGGCGATGCAGAGGCCATGCACAGTCTGGGTGAAATGTACGAAAACGGACAGGGTGTGCCGCGTTCGCGGGTGGTGGCCTTGGCGCTGTATGTCAATGGCGAACGTCTGGGCAACGAAATGGCGCGCGTGTTTGCCCTGCGCCTGGAGCCTGAGATGCCCGCTGAGGATGTGGCGCGCGCAAGACGGATGGCCGAACGTTTCGCAGAATCCGAGGCAGTTTCTGGCATCATTGACCGTAACCTCAAAAAACGCAGTGATGCCCCTTGACGGGCTGCAGGCGCGCAGACGAACTTCAATACACAGCAGGGGAGAGCATGATCACAGGTGGCAAGACAGCACTGGTAACGGGTGCATCAGCGGGCATCGGCGAGGCATTCGCGCGTTTGCTGGCATCGCAGGGATTCAATCTGGTACTGGTGGCCAGACGGGTGGAACGTCTGGAGGCGCTGGCCACACAATTGGCCGCAGACCACAACATCGGCTGCACACCTTTGGCAGCCGACCTGGCCGACCCCAAGGGCGTCAGGGCGTTGGTGCGTGATCTCAAAAAGCGGAAACTCGATGTTGATGTACTCATCAACAATGCTGGCATGAGTGGCAGCTACAAATTTGCAGACGTGCAGTGGACAGAACTGGCTGCCGAGATACAGGTCATGATCACATCGCTGACCGAACTGGCCCACGCGCTGGTACCGGGCATGAAAGAGCGTGGTTATGGTCGCATCGTCAACGTGTCGTCGATTGCCGCCTATGCGCCGCCCGCAGCCAGCCTGCTCTACACGGGCATCAAGAGCTATGTTCTGCATGTATCGCAGTCCATGGACATGGAACTCAAGCCGCATGGCGTTCATGTGACAGCCCTGTGTCCCGGTTTTACCCGCACCGAATTCCACGACGTAATGGGCACCCGGCAGGCTGCCAGCCAGTTTCCCGATTTTGTCTGGCAGGACGCGGCTGACGTGGTGCGTGAGGGTTTTGATGCAGTCATGGCAGGCAAGCCGGTCTGCGTGCCCGGTTGGGTCAACCGTCTTACGGTGGCGGGTATCAGGCCGTTGCCGGAGGCTTTGCGTTACCAACTCGGTCTGCGGATGAATCCGTTCAAATAGGGCAAGGAGGGTAGATGAATATCAGGATGATTGTTGCAATCGCGGTGATCATCGGGTTGGTGGAGGTGGTGTTCATCACAAACCCCGAATGGTGGGACGATTTCGTCTACAGCGTGGGCAAGGTTCCGCAATGGTTCCAGGAGCACAATTCCTGGTTGACGAAACCCAAACCCCCCAAAAACTGATTTTCAAGCCCGATGATGCGAACGGCGCAGCAGCAGCAGTCCCGAGAGCAAAGCCAGCAGGCTGGCCGGTGGCAGTTGACCGCCACCGCCGCCACCGCTTGACGCCGGTGACGTGCTGTTTCCGGCACTCGGGTCAGCCGAGCCTCCACCCGCGCTGTCCGAGCTGAAACCGGCTGCCCCGGTGGCAGCTCCGATACTGCCCACCAACAAGTTTGCAAGCGCCCCTGATACGTCGGCCTGAGCGGTTCCCGGCGCTTGGACGAGCACGTTTTTGATGATGTCGTGAGACTGGCTGCCATTGCTCACCGTCAGTCCCAGTTGCGTTGCGGTCAGCCCCTCCGGAAAACGGATGTCGGTGGTGGAGACGGCTTCGTTTGCAATCACCGGCGCAGACGATCCGGTAAAGGAAATGACCCGCCAGCGCCAGTTCAGTGCACTGCTGCCCGGGTTGAAACTGCCACTGGCGTCGAAGCGCTCCGTACTGCCGGGATTGACCACGGAAGGCCCGATCAGATTGGCCAACACCTGCCCGGGACGGGCTGCATTGACAGCAGCCGCGGTGTCCAGCATGCCGGCTCCGCACTGGGCTGTGGTGCAGTTGCAGGCAGTTGACTGCATCGTTCCGCTGCAGGTGCTGACACCGCTGCGGGTGAGGAATGGTCGGGCGGTCTGTCGCAGTATCTGCTCGATACCGGATGGTGTGAGCGACGGGTTCAGGCTGCGCATCAGGCTGATGGTGCTGGCCACCAGCGGCGTGGCAAAGCTGGTGCCGATCTTGCTGGAATACGTGTTGGTACCCGGGCCCATCAGACCGCTGTTGGATGCGGACCAGATCGGAAATGAAGCGTCGCCTCCGGGTGCCATCAGGGTAATGCCAGCGCCAAAATTGCTGTAATCGGCTTTCAATCCTTCCTGGTCGACCGCCCCAACGGCAATCACGCCGTCGCAGTTGGACGGACTGTCCAGCGCACCCCCGCGATTGCCTGCTGCTGCGACCACCACCACGCCGCGGTTCAGCGCTTCACGGATGGCAGAGCCCTCGATGGCGGAGACGCAGGGGCCGGTGGCGCCCAGACTCAGATTGACGACATTGGCGGGTGTGCGATTGGCAGTGGTGCCGGGAACGGTGATGCCCACCGCCCAGCGCACGCCATCGGCCAGATCGGACGTAAAGCCACCGCAGCGCCCCAGTGCACGGACGGGCAGGATCTGTCCGTGCCAGTTGATCGGGAAAACCTGTTCGGACTGTGCGGGGTTGGCTGCGATCAGCGCAGACACGAATGTCCCGTGCCAAGTGCTGTTGCTGCCGGTGCCACATTCCGGGCGGCTGATGCTGTCGGCGAATGAAACGCCGTTGCCGGGGTCGCTGGCGTCGTTGTCGCGGCTGGAAGTGGTGCTGGCAGCCTGTGCATCATTGGCAGTGAATGCATCGGTGACCATATCAAAGCCTGGCAGCAGTCTTCCCCGCAGGCTGGGGTGACCCGGTAGCACGCCCGTGTCGACGACAGCGACGATCGTGCTGCTGTCGCCATGGTAGCGCTGCCACAGGGTGGCTGTGTTGGTGGATGCCGCTTCCTGAGTGATGGGTTTCAAAAACCATGAGCGCGCGCTGCTCGACAGCACGTTGACAGCACCCGTGACGGGGCCGGCCGCCTGCGGTTGAGTGCGCCGGTCGATGGCCACCGACGCCACACGCGGGTCGGCACGCAGGCTTTCGAACGTGCGCATGCGTTCGGATGGCGCGGCATTCGCCTCGAAGCGCATCACATGGGAGCCATCACCCATCATGCGTTTGGACTTGAGATGTGAACCGTGCGCGTTGCTGATCGTTTGGGCACGTTCCCGTTCACGTCCTACCCATTCCTGCAGTCGTTGTCGGGACTGTTGGAGGCGGTCATTTCCTGAGCGTCCCGCTGCATTGCGCTCGCCGGTTTGTGCGTTGAAAAGGCGGGCCGCGTCTTCGGGGCGTGTGGTGTCGTGCAGGCGAACCACCAGTTGCTCAGCCCACGGTGCAGCAGCCAGGTCGTTTGCGGCCGGTGCGAACGTCCTCGTATTCACTGGAAGGGTCGTTGCTCCCTGCGCAACTTCAGCGTGTGCGGGCGACATCATCATGGCGCAGACCATTGCAGTAGTGGTCAGGCAAATGGCCTGTCTGATGTTCAGACGGCCAAGCGACTGGTTTGCCATGGGGAAGGGAGGTTTCATCGAGGATCAGACTGTGAGGGTACCGTAATAATTACTGCATGTAGACATCATATGGATTCAGAAATTCCCCCTCCTGAAGAGGGTAGAAACCCGGTGTGCTCATAAAAAACGTGACCACTTTAGTAGGAAAAAGCATGTGTTGCTGCGATTTGTGTTCAAATTCAAGATACAGAACAAGATCAACCAAGATCAATCGGCATCAAGCCCAAAAAGGCACGGACATGGCAGGCAAATCTGGCACCCCCAAAACTGACGTCAGCAAATCAAAAGTGACGAAAGCAGGAAAACCGAAAACCGCAACGGCAAAAGCAGCAGCCCCAAAGGTTGAAAAACGGCAAGCGGCGACAGCGAAAGCGGCGACGGCGAAACCTGCAGCACCGAAAACAGCAGCACCGAAAACAGCAGCATCAAAGGCGGCAAAACCCGTTAAAGCGACCGCGCAGGGCAAGCCCGCTGCACTGTCGCCCCAGGCGCAAGCCCTGCTCGAGGCGCAGACCCGTTTCTGGATGGAGCAGATGACCTCACGTCAGATCGAGCGTCTGATCAAGGATGAGTGGTCTTCCATTTACGATGCGATGGGATCGATCACGCTGCGTGACGCATTTGAGGAGTCCAAGGTCAAGGGCATTGCGCATCGCTATGCGCTGGAGATGGATGTATCCGGGGCCATCTTGGAACTGGCGGGCGAAATTGCGTCGCTGGTATTTCTATCCCCGCAAAACCGCAAGACAAAACTGTCCGACGTCATCACCGACCGCACGTTTGATGAACTACTGGAAAAAACATTTGAGACCGGTGGACTGCTGGACCGCAGTACAGCCCGCATGCGTGAGAGTCAGGCCTTTCGTGAATTGCTCTCTGACCTGGTGGTGACGGTGCTCAAGGGCTCGCTGACCAGCGATGCCAGTTGGTTAGGTCGCGGCGGGGTGAAGCGGGGCGCCCGCGTCTTGAAAGACTGGATAGGCGAGCGCGCTCCGGATCTCACCGAGTCGCTTGAAGAGTCTGCGCGCCGTTGGGTGGACGGTGGTGTGGCCTCCACGGTAGACCTCGTGATCTCTCTGCTGGAACATGACCGCTATCGCGATACGGCCATGGCCGGAGTCTCGCAGTGGTGGGATCGCGTGAAAGGGCAGCCAGTATCGTCCGTGCGAGCCTACATCAGTGATAACGATCTGCAGGAATATATCGTGGTGGGCTATGAATTCTGGCTGGAGTTCCGCCAGTCAGCGTATCTGAAGTCGTTCATCGATGGTGGTATCGCCCTGTTCTACCGCAAATACGGCGATGACACGCTCAGTGAGGTGGTTGCAGAAATGGGACTTGACGAGGCGACGCTGAAAACCAGCGTGCTGGATTATGCTGGCGATATCGCGAGTATTGCCGTCAAAACCGGCTTTGCTGAGGGTTTCGTGCGCCGGCAGTTGACCCACTTTTATCAGGGCAAAGAGGCCTCAGCCATTCTGGATGGCAAGGCCTGATCCCTGTCGGGAGGCCCCTGTCGTATTGTCGAGGCGGGGTGATCAGACCATCCGTGCAGCCTTGGCCGCGCGGCGTCGCACCACCCAGTCGGCCAGCCTGCCGGCCACAACCGCCGCAAACACAAATCTCAGGCTGCGGGCCAGCATCGAACTGACGATGAACAGGGGCAGGTTCATGGAAAACAGTCCGGCGGTGATGGTCATCACCTTGTAGGGCAGGGGTGTGAGCGTACTGAGCAAAATGGACAATGCACCCCATTGGGCAACAAAGTCTTTGGTGTTGGCAAACGCTTGCGCATAGCCCCAGCGGTTGACCATGTCATTGGCCAGATCTGCAGCCAGATATCCGATGCCGTACCCCACCAGTCCGCCCGCAACCGATGCTGCGCTGGCAATCAGCGCGATGCGGATGGCTTTGTTGGGTGCTTCCGCACACATCGGTACCAGCAGGGCATAAGGCGGGATGGGGAAAACCGATGCTTCAATGAAACTGATGAAACACAGTATCCAGAGCGCGTGAGGATGCTGCAGGGCACGCGCCACCCAAGCAGCGCGGGTTTCGGCGGTGTCTGAGCGGGTATTGTGGTGCGAGGTGTTGTCTGCCGGCTTGTCGGTGCGTGTGTTCATGCACACCATTATGCCAAATCAGTGCGCCATCTGCGGCTCTGATGATCCAAAGCTCACACGGCTGCTGGCAGGGGCTTCTTCGCTGGCCAGAGTGGCCTCTTCAATCACGCTGGCAATGTCAAAGTTCAGCAGCTTTTCGACATTGAGAATCATGACGAAATCATCATCCACCCGCGCGATGGCGCGCATGAAATCGGTGCGTATGCCCGAGCCGAACTGAGGTGGTGGCGAGATGACATCGTTGTGTATTTCGACCACCGCACTGACCGAGTCGACCATGAAGCCCACGACCTGCGTGCCTTCTTCCATTTCCGATTCGAGAATGACGATGCAGGTACGGCGGTTCAGCTGCGTCTTACCTTGGGCAAACCGAGCGGATAGATCTATCACGGGAACCACCGAGCCACGAAGGTTGATCACACCGCTGATGGCTGCCTGCATCATGGGCACCACGGTGATGCGACCGAATTCGATGATTTCTTTGATGCGCAAAATCTCCAGTGCCAGACGCTGGTTGTTGACCTGGAAAGTGAGGTACTGATTGGCCGCGCCAACTTCGGGGGTGTGATGTGCAGTGTTGCTCATGAATGCCTCTAGCGTGCGGTTTCTGTGCTGGCTATGCTGCGACGGGACACCTCGCCAACCAGTTTGGGTACATCGATGATGAGTGCCACTTCGCCGCTGCCCAGGATGGTGGCTCCGCTGATGGCATGGTTCGCTTCAAACAGCGAGCCCAAGGGTTTGATCACGGTCTGGCTTTCGCCCAGCAGGTTGTCGGCGATCAGGCCTGCCCGCGTGTCGCCAAAGCTCACCACGATGATGTTTTCACGGCGGGGCTTGTGCTTGTTGACCCCGAAAATATTGCGCAGCCGTATACACGGCAAGTACTCGCCACGCAGGTCATAGTGCAGGTCGACGCGGTCCTCTGGGATAGCACCTGAGGACAGTTCCAGGCACTCGCGCACGTAGCCCAGCGGTATGACATAGTGCGCTTCGCCGACACCGATCAGGAAGCCGTCAATGATGGCCAGGGTCAGCGGCAGACGGATCTCGAACACGCTGCCTTTGCCCGGCGTGGAACGCACCTGCACGGTACCACGCAGGGCTTCGATGTTCTTGCGGACAACGTCCATGCCCACGCCTCGACCGGAGATGTCAGTGACCTTGTCTGCGGTGGAAAAGCCCGGCAGGAAAATGAGTTGGCAGATTTCCTGATCGGTCAATTGCGTATCGGGTGGTACCAGTCCTTTTTCAACGGCTTTCTGGAAGATGCGCTCGCGATTGAGACCGCGACCATCATCCGACACTTCAATGACGATGTGACCGCTGTCATGGTATGCATGCAGACCGATGCGACCGACTTCGTTCTTGCCTGCGGCGATGCGGCCTTCGGTGGTTTCCAGTCCGTGATCGATTGCGTTGCGCACCAGATGCATCAGGGGGTCGCCGATTTTTTCGACCACCGATTTGTCCAGTTCGGTTTCTTCGCCGGAAATATCCAGCGTGATCTGCTTGCCCAGATTCATGGCCAGATCGCGCACCACCCGGTGGAAGCGATGGAAGGTTTCACCGATCTGCACCATGCGCAGGCCCAGTGCGCCATCACGGATTTCCTCGATCAGGCTGGCCACAGCGCTGGTGGACTCCAGCATGCCCGAGTCATTCATGCGTTTGGCTTGTTCAACCGTGCTGGCATTGGCGATCACCAGTTCGCCCACCAGATTGATCAGCGTGTCCAGTTTGTCCGCCGGAACGCGTATAAATGCGCTGGACTGCGAACTGGATTTGGCGGACTTGCCGGCGGGTTTGTCAGATTTGGCTGCAGTGGCGGCTTGTTTGATGACTTGATTTGCAGCCTGGCTTGCGGCTTTATCTGCCGCTGCCGGAGTCGACGCTGTGTCCGTCGCGGCTGCAGCAATGACCGGCGGGTTGGGACGATGGAAACCGCAGTCCTGCATGAGTTCGGAAGCCCGCTCCACACCCTCGGGTGCGGCGGCGCAAAACGCGTCATAGGCTTCAGGTGAGCAGGTGTGGGCAATGACGCGCACCGTGCTCAGGTTGCTGATGAACTCGAATGCTTCATGGATTTCTTTTTCGGGCTGTTCGGTCTCGAAATGAATTTCAAAACCCAGATGGCATTGTTCGGGATCTGCATCCGAAAACTTTGGCAGTGCGTCCAACACCGGAATCATGCGATGTATGGTGCCGAAGGTCTTGAGGAAGCCAAAAATGGGCCGCGGGTCGAAGCCGTCGCTCAGCACTGTCTTGCCCAGGCGAACCGAGATGTGCCAATGCCCGGAACCTGCAGGGGCCGTTGCGCTTGCCTGAGCAACTGAATCTGCAGCGGTCTGCGCATGCGCTTTTGTGCCTTCCGCAGACTCGTCGTGCGAGTGTTCGGAATGCAGATAGGACTTGAGTTGCCGGGTCAGGTCATCCTGCACCGCGCGCACATCGGGTTGCAGGTTGCCGTCTTCATGACCGGAGTCCAGCAGGTCGATGAGGGTGGAGATGTGGTCGCGGCAGGCCAGCACCAGTGTGCTCATGCGCTCATCAAAACCGAGTTCGCCGTTGCGCACGCGGTCCAGTACCGTTTCCAGATCGTGTACAAAATGGGTTACCGCTGCGAAGCCGAAAACGCCTGCGCTACCCTTGATGGTGTGTGCCGCGCGGAACGCGGCATTCAGCGCTTCACTTTCGGTAGGATCCCGCTCCAGTTGCAGTACGTAGGTTTCCACTTCAGACAGCAGTTGTCGTGCTTCTGTGAAGAAGATTCCCTTTGCTGCGTCCAGATTCAGGTCGAGTGCCATCGTGCTTTCCGCATTCAACAGGGGTTGGTTTCGACTTCGAACAGGGATGAGAGTCCCAGCAGACTGAAAACATCTTTCGCAGTGTCGCTCGGCGCATCAAACACCAGACGGCCCGCGACACCTTCATCGCATTTCAGGATGGTCAGCAGCTGCGCTCCGGCGGTATCCAGTTCTTCGCAGTTTGACAGACGGATGAACACTTTGGGTGCATCGGCCAGTGCCTGACGGATCTGGTCTGCCACCGGTGTGCATTCGGCAATAGTCAGACAAGCGATATCGATGCAGGGCGGTGCTTTGTCGTCGGATGCAGCGCCTTGCACGTCAGCCGGGGTGTCAGCATGCGTTTCGGTTTGTCCAGTTGTATGCGTCACATCCTCATGGCTGGCGATATCGGACATGGGATCTCCTATGCGATCAGCTTGGTGACGGCTGCCAGCATCTGATCGGGCTGGAAGGGCTTGACCATCCATGCCTTCAACCCGGCCGCCTGACCTTCCGCTTTCTTGGTGCTGTCGGATTCCGTGGTCAGTATGATGATGGGGACGAATTTGTATGCCGCCAGTTTTTTAACTTCTTTTACAAATGTCAGGCCATCCATGTTGGGCATGTTCAGGTCACTGACAATCAGGTGAATCTTGCGACCATCGAGGTGTTTGAGTGCGTCCTTGCCGTCACAGCCCTCGACTACCTCATAGCCTTTGCTGCGCAGGGTCATGGCCACGACCTGCCTGATCGAATTCGAATCATCCACCACCAAAATCGTCTTGCTCATGATGTCCTTCAAAAAAACGTGATATCCATCTCACCGGATTTGGGCGCCGAAGCGCTGCGGGAGGCACTGGCGCTTGCTGCCGGGCGTCCGGGGTTGATGCGCTCTTCAGCCATCGTGTAGTGCTTGGACAACTGCGACATCAAATCCGGAACATTCAGCGTCCCGTTGGCTGCAATCTGCGACTGGATGGAAGACAGGCTGTCTTCCACATGGCTGAGAATCTGGCAGACACGATCCTGAAACTGGAAATGCGTCACTGCGTTGTTCAATCCGTTGCTGATTTCCGATGTGTTGTCCAGAATCTGGCTGGATGCGTGCGACAGCGGTTCGGTCACGGACTGGAAAGAGTTGACCACTTCGCTGACGGTCTGCTGCGCATAGCCCAGCAACTTGCCGTCAGACTGCTGCATGCGGGTGGCACCTTCGCCGGCGCGGCGTGCAGCCTGCGAAATCTCCTCGACTCGGCGACGGATCTGCTGGCCTGTTTCAGCCGACAGCATGGACAATTTGCGCACTTCATCAGCCACAATCGAGAACCCGCGTCCATCCTCGCCGGCACGAGCTGCTTCAATCGCTGCGTTCAAGGCCAGCAGGTTGGTTTTGGCAGCGAGATCTTCCACTGAGCTGGCCATGCGGGCCAGTTCGTCCGTGGAGGTGATGAAGCTTTTGACTTCGCCAAACATGGAGACTTTTTCTTCCAGTGCGTGGTTGATGCTGCCCAGCATTTCGTTCAGGCTGCTTTCCACTTTCTGCGCCAATCCGCCACCACTGCCGCCGAGCGTGCCTGCTGCATCGCTGGCCAGTTGTGTAGTAGCGCCCAATTTGTGATGGATATCCTCGAAAGAGTGCGTCAGTTCGGTGATGGCAGTGTCCATCTGTACTTTGACAGAGTTCAACTGCCCGCTGATGGTGGGAACCCAGTCACGTTGCAGTTGCTGCAGTTGCGCCTCATGCGGATGGGTGTCCGGCACTGCAGTCGCAGTGGTCTGGGCCTGTGCTGCCAGTTGTTCAATCGCATCTGACTGCGTTCGATGGGTCATGAACCCCACGCCTGCGCAGGCGATGAGCGCAACAGCGGCTGCGATTATGGCCGCACCGGTAAGACCGGCAGCCCATAGCCCGAGCGTGATCAGAAGCCCGGATATCGGGGCCGCCAGAATGGCGGCTGCAGATGTCTTGTTTTGCATGGTATCCATAGTCGTTTTTTAGCATATAACGTTATCGGTAACGACTCTCCGGGCACTTTTTTGCAGTCTTGATGACATAGATTTACGTTCTGCTTGGTTTGGTGTCCGGTTTGACAGCGCAAAATAGACGCGTGAAGTACATGTTGTCGTTTCCGGATTTTTACCGGGTGCGCATGACGACAGGACAAGCGGCTCAGGGGAGTCTTCTGCCCCGCGACAGAAAAACAGGTATGTGTGGGTCAGGTGCTTATGGATGCAGCAGTGAGATCAAGAGACGCCATGACGGGTGATGCAGAGGTTCCCCGCAATTTCGAGTTTGCGTTCACGCCCAAGGATTTCGCGCGCGTGCGCGCCATGATTCTGGCGCGGGCAGGTATTTCGCTCGCGCCGCACAAGCAGAACATGGCTTACAGCCGACTGGCCAAGCGCGTTCGGGCTTTGGGATACGACAGTTTCAGGGACTATCTGGATTTCCTGCAGCAGGGTGAGTCGCCGGAATGGGAGCAGTTTGTCAATGCACTGACAACCAATCTGACCTCATTTTTTCGAGAGCCCCATCATTTTGAAATTCTCCGCAAGTATCTGCTGTTCGTGCATGAGCGCAAGCAGCAGATCACTATCTGGTGTTCGGCCAGTTCGACGGGCGAAGAGCCCTACACGATTGCCATGACGGCGATTGATACTTTTGGTACCGATACGCCGCCGGTGCGCATTGTCGCCACCGATATCGATACGCAGGTGCTGGAAGCCGCCCGCAAGGGCATCTACCGCATGGATGCCGTGCAGTCACTTCCGCTGGACGTGCTCAAGCGTCACTTCCAGAAAGGCAAGGGCAGTCAGGAAGGCTTTGTTAAGGTCAAGCCGGCCTTACAGAAACTGTTGACCTTCCAGCGGCTCAATCTGCTTGAGCCGACCTG